>MKRS01000237.1 GCA_001897035.1 Bacteroidales bacterium 45-6 | reverse complement strand
CGTCGGAAGTTTTTCGGCTCAAGCTGAACTCACCAACGGGATGTTCGACATCAGGCATATCGGATATGCGGAAGGACTGAGCAGCCAGCGCGTGTTCTCCATTGCCGAAGATCAGGATGGAGCGATGTGGATTGCCACAAAGGCCGGAATAGACCGCTACAACGGCTACATGGTGAAAAGCTATTCCTTGCCAGGAAATTTCTATTATGGAGATATGGCGGGGCGCACGCTTCGTGTTTTATACGACAAGCAATATGGGCTGTGGGCATACGATAACACCGGGAAAATCTATCGCTATTCCATCAAGAATGACTGTTTTGAGCAATACCTGTATTTGTCGGAATTTATCAAAGGTGAGATCATATTGAATAAACTCTGCCTTGACCGGACGGGCGCATTGTGGTTGGGACTGAGCAAGGGGCTATACAGGAAAGAGATCAATGGACGTATCGCTTCGATTATTCCCGGGCAATATGTGAATGACATAGTGCCTTCTGGGGAATCACTTTTTGTTGGCACTTCCAAAGGAGTGTTGCAGCTTTCTCGCACCCAATTGGGGAAAATCCAGTGGTTGACAAAGGAAAAGTATGTGCAGACCTTGTTTCACGACACGGCTAAGAATGAATTGTGGATAGGAACTTTCAACAATGGCTTGTGGGTGATGGATCTGAAGACTGCTGCGCTCCTTCCTTTGAAAGGACAAAATTCCAATTTTTTCAATCCGATAAGGGCCATTACGGCCTATGATAGTCATTCGCTGCTGGTCGGGTTGGATGGAGGTGGTGTGTATGCGGTTGATCGGGACACAAAGAAAACCCATCTGCTAATGAGCACGGAAGACAGCACAGATATTTTCTTGCGGGGCAATGGCATTTATGCAGTTACAAAAGACAGCCAGGGAAATATCTGGATAGGAAGCTATACGGGAGGAGTTTCGGTGGCCATCTTATCGAGATACCCGATTACTGTGCTGACGCATCAGAGGGGGAATCCTCAATCGCTCACAAACAACAACGTCAACGATATAGAAGAAGATGCTGGGGGAAACTTGTGGTTCGCCACTGATTTTGGAATCAGCATCCGCAATGGGGCTTCCCTGAATTGGAGCCACGTGCTTAAAGGGGTCGTGTCTGTGGCATTATGCAAAGGCGAAGGCGGCTCGGTATGGGTCGGGACCTACGGAGATGGCATCTATTTGCTCAATAGCCAAAAGCAGGTGATCCGGCATCTCACCACACAGCAAGGTGGGCTTGCTACAAATTATATCTTCTCCATCAGGCAAGATTTGGATGGCGATTTGTGGGCCGGAGGCTTGGACGGGCAACTGATGATGATGGATCGCCAAGGGCATGTGAAACGGACATACGACATTAAATGGATACATTCCATCGAATTGGTGGGGCGTGACCAAGTAGCCGTAGCTACCGTGAACGGGTTTTGTTTGGTGGACAAACGCACTGGAAAAGTGCAGCGTTATGCAACTTCGCAGGAATATCAAGAGCAAAACGCCAGTGCCTATATCGTTTCCATGCTTTTCAATGGGGATGGTACCGTTTGGCTGGGTACGGAAGGTGGCGGGTTGAACCTCTACAATATGAAAACCCGCAAGTTGAGAACGTTTACCACACGCGAAGGTTTGCCGTCGGACGATGTGTATAGCCTGCAACGGGACACGAGAGGGCGACTGTGGGTGAGTACGGGGAAAGGGCTTGCGCTTCTCGAAAATTTCCATGTGTCTAACCTCAATTATGTGGGCGACATAGACAAGGAGTACAACAAATCGTCGTTTGCCCGGCTGGCGGATGGGAAATTCGCCTACGGCAGCACAAACGGCGTTGTGACCGTCACCCCTAACGCTATCAGCGTGACAAACTACCAGGCCCCGCTGAGGTTTACCGGCTTGACAATAGAATATCTGCCTGTTGAGGAAGAAAAGCGCTTGCGGCCTGCCATCTACGACATGTTGGCGAAAAGCACTGTCCGGCTTGCTTATAGCCACAACTCATTCGCAATCACATTCGAATCCATCAACTACCATTTCCAGCGCGACATAGCCTACCAGTATATTTTGGACGGATACGAGAAATCGTGGAGCAGGCTATCCTCCAATGGTATGGTTCGGTACACGAACGTTTCTCCGGGCTCTTACCTGCTGAAGGTGAGAAGCCTGAGACGTAATAACGGAGAGATTATCTCCGAAAAAACGCTTGTTGTGAGGGTGGACCAGCCTTGGTGGAATTCGTGGTGGGCATGGATGTTTTACATTTGCATTGTGGGTGTCATTTTCTTCTTCATCTTGCGCTTCAAGAGCAACCAGCTTCAAAAACAATACGATGAAGACAAAATACGATTTTTCATTGATACTGCGCACGACATTCGCACTCCAGTCACACTCATCATGGCTCCATTGGACGACTTGTGCAAGGAAAAAGGACTCACCGATAAGGCTCGTTACTTTCTCGAATTGGCGCGTAACAATACTCACAAGCTCTATACGCTCATCTCGCAGTTGCTTGAATTTGAAAAGGTGGATAGCCACAAGCAGCAACTTGTTCTCACCCCGATAAACCTCAATGACCTTCTTGCAGAAGAAATTGCAAGTTTTCAGCCTTTCTGCGACAAGAAGCAGCTGCATTTGAACCTTTCTTTGCCTGGAGAGGATGTTTATACGATGGCAGACAGGCGGATCCTGGAGATCCTGTTGGATAACCTTGTGTCAAATGCCTGCAAATATACCATGCCTGAGGGGGAAGTATGCTTAAGTTTGAGCCAAACCAAACGGAAAGTTGTCATAGAAATAAAAGACAACGGCATAGGCATTCCCAAAGAGGCACGGAAACACTTGTTCAACGATGTTTACAGGGCCGAGAATGCCCGCAAATCGAGCGAAAGCGGAACTGGCTTCGGGCTCTTGCAGACCCACCGCATACTCAAGATGCTGAATGGCAAGATCACGTATCAGTCGGAAGAAAACAAAGGCAGTATATTTACTGTAACGCTAAACCGGACTTACGACAGGCCCGAATTCCTATCCAAACCAAGCCTTCTACCTCGGGAACCCTTGCCCCGAATAACTGCTGATGCCCCAAAGCTTGAAGATAGCAAGACGCGGAATACTGGTGGACAGACATCTAAAGATACGGTGCTTATTGTGGAGGATCACGAAGCTCTCCGTTATTACCTGCGTAAGACTTTCGAACCAGACTATCGCGTGGTGGATGTTGCGGACGGGCAAGAAGCGCTTTCATTCCTCGAGACAGAATATCCTGAACTGATTCTTTCGGATGTGATGATGCCGGGCATTCAAGGGGACGAGCTTTGCCGGTTAGTCAAGGAAAACCCCGACACATCCAGCATTCCTTTCATCCTGCTTACGGCAAAAGTCAGCCACGATGCCACAGTGGAAGGGTTGAGGAAAGGGGCCGACGATTATATCCCGAAGCCCTTCAATACGGAGATCCTGAAACTGAAGGTGCAGGGGCTGATTGACAACAGGAAAAGGCAATGGGACTTTTTTATGCGGCAGGCCATTCTGCAAGTGGAGGCCGGAAATGGTGCGGCAGATTCGGGGGAAGCCCAAAGTCCGGTTGAAGCCATGGGGCGGCATGGGAGCAATCCCGAGGAGTCGCCGGCAAATTCCCTTTCGGAAAGTGACCGCCAATTCATCATCCGAGCCACGCAGTTGGTTGTGGCAAACATCAGCGATGTCGATTTCAATATCAGCCTCCTTTGTCAGGAAATGGCCATGAGCCGAACTCTTTTCTACAGCCGCCTCAAATCGCTCACGGGAAAAGGCCCGCAGGAATTCATCCGTATTATCCGGCTTCAAAAGGCTGCCGAACTGTTGAAAGAGGGTAGACCTGTGGCGGATGTTGCTACGGAAACAGGGTTTGTAAACACAAAATATTTCAGTTCCTTGTTTAAGAAACAATTTGGTGTGCAACCCAGCAGGTACGACCAGTCCGATCCCGTTTCGTGAGTCCGACAAGCTCGGAATTCCTTCCCTTGAAATTTGCCGATAATGCCGCGGGTTATTGGTAATTTTTTTTGCACCCTCCAACCTTTGGCTCATATACGGCTTCAGCATGTCAATGGCGTTTAGAAGGCGTGAATCGATGTTTTCAGGATAGAATTGTCAGTAATCAAACCTTATTTGTCAGCTATCAGCCCATGGTTTTCGTGTAGTATTGCCATCTTTGCATCGTGTTTTTTTAGGAGACGAGGATCGCTGAGAAAAGCAGCCGCACTACACTACAAATAGACGTGCATTTCTGGCTATATTCCGACTCCGGGTGAAATTAAGTTTAACCAAAACATCTTACTATTATATGAGAAAAACAACAATCTTTCTATTACTATCCATGTGTTTGTTTCAGCAGTCCTGCTCATCCAACGAAGTGGTGACGGAAGACCCGGGAAATCTCTTTTTCAAGGATGATTTTACATCTTTCAATGACAAAATCTGGACAAAAGAGGTGCACGCTGCCGGTTGGGTAAATCAGGAACTACAAGCCTACGATGCCTCGCATGTGTCTGTTGGCACCGACGAAGGTAAATCTGTATTAATCTTAACGGCCGAACGCCAAGGGAACAAGATTTTCTCGGGGCGGATCAACTCCAAAGGAAAAAAGAACTTCAAATACAGGAAGATCGAGGCGAGCATCAAACTTCCCAAAACTGCTAACGGCTTGTGGCCAGCATTTTGGATGATGGGCGACAACGAGAAGCCTTGGCCTCAATGCGGGGAAATTGACATCATCGAGATGGGCGAACGCAACGGAATTGCTTCGGGAACCACCGAAACGCTGATGAACACAGCGATCCACTACGGTGTTGATGCTCAAAGCGGACATCAGCAGGAATATTTTGCACAAAACGTTTCTCACAGCCAGCAAGACGGCAAATACCACACTTACGCATTGGATTGGACGGAAGACAGCCTGAAGGTGTCGATCGACAATGTCAAATATTATTCGTTCGACATCAGCAAGAGCAGCGGACGCTATGAATATTTCCACGACAACTTCTTCATGGTGTTTAATCTTGCGGTGGGAGGTGCTTTCACCGGCATCACCGACATCAACAAGATCACCGCTTTGAAAGACGGGGAAAAAGTAAACATGTATATTGACTGGGTAAAAATCTATTAATCTTAATTTATAAATTCCATGAAGATAAGAAATTGTAAATACGCATTGTTTTGTGGTACATTGTCTCTCAGTCTGTTGGGAGGCGTTCTGCCAATGAAAGCAGCCGGACTGGATTCTCCCGCCGTGGCACAGCAAGATCGAAAAGCGACTGGTGTGGTCAAGGATGCGGGTGGACCTATCATTGGAGCCACTGTCATTGAAAAAGGAAATGCCAGCAACGGCACCACGACGGACATGGACGGAAAGTTCACTCTGAGCGTGAAACCCGGGGCAATCCTCGTGGTCAGCTATGTCGGGTATAAATCGCAGGAAGTGAAAGTCGGACAATCTTCCCTGCAAATTGTCATGGCCGAAGACAGCAAGATATTGGGTGACGTAGTCGTTACGGCATTGGGTATCAAAAAAGAGCGCAAGGCTTTAGGCTACGGCTTGGACGAGGTGAAAGGTGATGCCTTGACCAAAGCCAAGGAAACCAATGTCATCAACTCCATGGCCGGTCGCGTAGCCGGGCTCGTTGTCAGCCAAACTGCTGGCGGACCATCGGGATCCACTCGCGTTATCCTGCGCGGAAGCACTGAAATGACGGGAAACAATCAGCCGCTATATGTTATTGATGGAGTGCCTTTGGACAATACCAATTATGGTAGTGCCGGCACCACAGGAGGCTTTGACCTCGGTGACGGCATTTCGGGAGTCAATGCCGACGACATTGAAAACATCTCGGTGCTCAAAGGTCCTGCCGCATCGGCTCTTTATGGTAGCCGCGCCAGTCACGGAGTCATCCTCATCACGACTAAAAAAGCCAAAGGAAAGGACACCTTCAGCTTGGAATACAACGGAACGACAACTTTCGACACGCAGTTGGCCAAATGGAACGACGTGCAACAGGTGTATGGGATGGGCAGCAACGGAACATATAGTATCGATGCTGTTTCCAACACCAACAAGAGCTGGGGTGCGAAAGCGGACGGAACCAACATGCTGAAATATTTCGACGGTGTGGAGCGTCCCTACCTCATTGTTCCCAACAACACCTCCGGATTCTTCCGTACAGGTCTCACTGCCACCAACACGGCCATTGTGAGTTCAACCAGCGGCAACACGGGCGTGCGCTTCACCTTAACCGACATGCGCAACAAGGACATTGTGCCGAAAACCCACATGAGCCGCGACATATTCAACCTGCGGGCCAATACATCGCTCAGCAAAGTGGATCTTGATTTCGGGGCCACCTATACCCGTGAAGATGTGAAAAACCGTCCTGCACTGGGGGACAGCAAATCGAACATCGGAAAGAACCTGATGACCTTAGCCACCACCTACGACCAGCAATGGCTAAGGACTTACCAGGACGAAAACGGCGAGTATTCCAACTGGAACGGCATGGACCCTTACAATGTGAACCCTTATTGGGACATCTATAAGAACTCCAACACGTCCAAGAAGGATCAGTTCCGCCTCAACGGAAAAGCCATCTGGAATGTGACAAAGCATTTCAAACTGCAAGGAACTGTGGGTGCCGAACTCAACTGGTTTACTTTCCAAGATTTCAAAGCCCCCACCACACCGGGATTCGAATCTGGACGACTCCAACTGAGCGAATTTCGGAACCGGATGTACAACTTCGAGGCACTCGCCCTCTACAACAACAAGTGGGGAGATTTCGACTTCAATGCCACTTTGGGAGGAAACGTCTATAAGGTAAACAACCAAACAACCATCACCACTGCGCAGGATATGAAAATCCGCGATAGGGTGACCTTGATGAGTTTCAATGAAACAAGCATACAGCCAGATAGTTACCGCAAACAAATCAATTCGGTGTATGGGGCTGTCAACTTGGGGTGGAAACACATGCTCTATTTCGACACCACGCTCCGTGGCGACCAGTCATCGACTCTTCCCCCAAAACATAACGTGTATATGTATCCCTCTTTCTCAGGAAGCTTCGTCTTTTCCGAACTCACACCTTGGAAAAATGCCCTGCCTTTTGGAAAAGTCCGCATGTCGTGGGCGCAAGTCGGTAGCGACACGGATCCTTATCAGCTGGGGCTGGTATATACCAAGTCGAAATTCACTTATCCCGGCTACACCATTGGTTCCATCAGCAATAGCGTCATCCCCAATAAGGACTTGAAACCCACAAAAACCAATTCGTTTGAAATGGGCTTGGACATGAAATTCCTGAGAAACCGTGTCGGACTCGACGTCACCTACTACACCCAGATCAGTAAGGACCAGATTCTGAGATTGGCCAGTTCTTGGACTTCGGGTTACAACTACCGCCTCATAAATGCAGGCGAGATTGAAAACAAAGGGATAGAAATCTCACTCAACACACGTCCTGTTGAAGTCAAAGATTTCTCTTGGGATTTGAACCTGAACTTCTCCAAGAACAGGAACAAGGTGAAAAGCCTTGTTGAGGGCATGGATCTGTTCGAACTGGAAAAAGCTACCTGGTTGGATGTGCAGGTGGCTGCCAAAGTGGGCGAGAACTACGGTTCTATTGTAGGACCCGATTTCCAACGCAATACAAAAGGAGACATACTTATTAACCCGCAAACAGGTTTGCCCCAATACGACAAGAGCAACCATGTGCTGGGAAATGCTTCCTGGGACTGGACGGGCGGTGCCACCACCACCTTGACATACAAGGATCTTTCGCTTTCGGCCGTTTTCGACGTGAAGGTCGGGGCTGACCTCTACTCCATGTCTGCCCGTGCAGCTTACGAATCGGGCAAGAGCAAGGAAACCCTTGTGGGACGTGACGGATGGTATAAGTCGGAAGAACAACGTCAAGCTGCCGGCATTGCCAAAGGATCTGCGACTTGGAAGCCCACAGGAGGGTTTGTCGCTCCCGGCGTCATCGACAACGGTGACGGCTCTTATCGTCCGAATGACATCTACGTCAATCCGGAAGACTACTGGATGAGCGTGTCCCGCAATGCACCGTCCATGTTTATCTTCGACAACTCCTATGTGAAATGCCGTGAGATAACGCTGAGCTACAATCTTCCCAAATCATGGTTGAAAAAGACAGTGAAGAACCTTACCCTCTCATTTGTAGCTCGCAACCCGTTCATCGTGTGGAAAAACATTCCCAACATCGATCCGGACTCCAACTACAACAACACTACCGGCATGGGACTCGAATATGGTTCATTGCCCTCACGCAAGAGCTATGGTTTCAACATCAATGTCAAATTCTAAAGGAGTCTTTACTTTAATTCACTTATAAATAAGTATATACTATGAAATATATATCATATATCACAATCCTGTTGGTGACATCGGTTATGTTTTTTGGAGCATGCAGTGATGGATACATGGAAAACATGAACACCGACCCTTCGAAGGCTGCCACTATCGATCCCAATGCGCAGCTCACCACCGCCCAGTTGCAGACTTATGGCGACCTCGGCATGGTGGAGATCTACCGCAATTATCTCTATGCGTTCAACCAACAACTGATGGGATGCTGGAACACCACCAATTTTGGCGGTCGCCACACACAGGACAATAACGAGATGAGCCGCATCTGGACATCGTTCTATCCAAATGCCATAAAGAACATTGCTGATGCCGAATACCGCACCGCCAATGACACCTTGAAGGTAAACATCAATTCCGCCTTGCGCATATACCGGGTTTACCTCATGTCCATCATCACCGATATTTACGGAGATGTGCCATACAGCGAGGCAGGAAAGGGTTTTCTGGAAGGAAAATTCAATCCTCGTTACGACACGCAGGAAGAGATATACAACGATTTCTTCGTAGAATTGAGTGCTGCCGTTACCAAGTTTGATCTCCACAAGGACAAAATCACAGGCGACGTCATCTTCAAGGGAGACATTGCCAAATGGAAAAAGTTAGCAAATTCACTTCGTCTCCGTTTTGCGATGCGGATTTCCAATGTGGCTCCACAAAAAGCCCAACAAGAGTTTGAACATGCGCTTCAAGCCGATGGCGGTGTTTTGGCCAGTGCCGGCGACGATGCACTTATCAAATACATGAACATATCGTTTAGTTTCGGTCAGGAGGCTTATACCGATTACCGGGGCAATGCTTTGTCGCAGTTACTTTTCGGAAACGACCCAGCCAACAACCCCAGCTACCTGTGTTCCACCTTGTTCAATCAGCTCTACAATACGGGCGATCCCCGCACTTTCCGAATTGCACGTTTCTATTACGACGGGCTTATGAGTTCCACAAGCACCAGCAACCGGGTGGATTTGACGGACGAAGTGATCGCGAAAAACGTAGCCATGCACCCACGTGATCCCGGAGCATTCTCTTGGGAGCCTTGGCCAACGGGTTACGATAGCGACATATTGAAAGAATTAGCCAAGAGCAACCCTTCGGTCAACCCCAGTGTGGCTCGCGAGACGGAACCCAAATTGGCCAATAATTTTCTACAAGGCGACAATCCCGGAGTGGTGATGACTTCGGCCGAAGTGAAGTTCCTTCTGGCGGAAGCCAAGCTCAAAGGATGGAACGTAGGCGGTGCTTCTGTCAGCGACCTCTATCAGCAAGGTGTGCGTGCTGCCATGAACTTTTTGTCCGACAACTACAAGTGCGATCCAATATCTGACAGCGATTTCAATACATATATCCAAAACAATGGAATCGGCCACACCGACGAACAGAATAAACAGGCGATTAACACGCAGGCATGGATTCTCCACCTTACCAACCCAACCGAATGTTGGGCAAATGTACGCCGTTCGGGCTATCCAAAGCTTAAATCGCCGGCAGACTATGGCTTTAGCCAGTTCCTAACAGGTGGCTCCGAAATTCCGGTGCGGCTTTGCTATCCGGTGCTTGAGTCGTCCTACAACAAGGCGAGCTACAATGAAGCCTTGAGCCGTATGGGTGGCACCGACAATTGGCACACACACATCTGGTGGAACAACTAAATCATGGAATAACAACAAAAAAGCAAATGAAAGTCACTATGAAAAAGATATATATTATCCTGCTGGCCATGCTTGCTGTGGGTATCACATTCACTGCTTGCTCCGACGAAGCTTCGTTCTCGACGGCTACTGCAAATGACGATCCCCGGATTCTCGATCCGATCTTCCCCGACCGTGTGAACGGCGAACTGCCCGTTGTTTCAACGATCAGCCGGGATGCTAATCTCAAGATGAAGTTGACGGTCACTCCGGCCGACTACACCACCGTTTCGTGGCAAATCGACGGGCAAGAAGTGCAGACTGGAACCGCACTTGACATTAACTTGAAAGCAGGCACATACGGGTTCAAGGTGGTTGTTTCCACTGCCGCAGGTAAGTCGTCCTACCGCGAAGGTATTGTACAAGTGAATCCGTTGGCTAACGATCCTTGGGCCACAAAGGTTGATTTTGAACGTATCATCGCCCCGGGCAGCAGTGCCCGCCTGTATGGTACCAACCTCGACAAGGTGAAAAGCATCATCATCGATGGCAAAACCATCACGGATATTACTTATGGCACTTCAGGAAATCAGAACTACATTGAATACGCTGTCCCAGCCGACTTGTTGGAAGGCGAACACCGGGTCGTTTTCGTAGATAGTGAAAACAATCAATACGGAGGCAACACCGTCAAAGTTTCGCGTGCAGCATTAATCACTTCCGGAGCCGACCGCACCAATGCCAACCGGGAATGGGTGATGACCGGGATCAACCTCGATCAGATCGCATCGCTCACGTTTGCCTCGCAATCCATCACGCAATTCACCCGGCAATCAAAAACGGAAATTGCTTTCGTTTGCCCTTCATTGACAGACGGAGACTATAAGCTGACTGGTAAAACAGCGGATGGAAAAGACCTCCAATTCTATGGCGATAAGCAGAACGTCACTGAGAAGACGGTCGTTGTTTCTTCCACCACAGTTCTTTGGCAGGGTCATTATTATGTGTCGTGGGCTCTTGCCGACAGCGATCCGCACAAGACATTTAACCAGCTTGGAGCTGATGTCTTTGCATCTATCAAGGCAGGTGCTGTTTTGAGCATCCATTATTCAGTAGCCACCCAAGACGCTTACCACCAGTTGCGTACCACTACCAACCAATGGAATGACTTACCCGGCACTTCCGTCATCGAATTTTCACAAGACGGGGTGAAAGATGTGCAGCTCACGCAGGAGGTATTGAATAAGATTCAGGCAGAAGGCGGATTCCTCTGCGTAGGACATGGTTACTACGTGGACCTGATAACCGTGCAATAAGATAACCGCTTAGAAGATTTAATTATTCCATCATGACACTGAGAAAAGCATTATTAGCATCAACTTCAATGATTATGGCTACCTGTTTTGCGCAGGTAGCCCCTCCTGCCATCGCCAAGAATCCGCAGATTGAGCGTCAGGTAGAAGCCACCCTTTCCAAAATGACCCTTGACCAAAAGATCGGTCAGATGACTGAACTCAGCATCGACGTATTGGGTCAATTCGTTAACGGGGAATTCAAACTCGACGATGCGAAGCTTCACAAGGCTGTTGCCGAGTTCAAGGTCGGCTCTTTCCTCAATGCTCCCGGGCCAGTGGCGCAAAGCCGGGAGAAATGGCAGGAAATTATTGGCAAAATACAGGCTTTGTCCATGAAAGAAATCGGCATCCCATCTATTTATGGTCTCGATCAGAATCATGGAACAACCTACACCTTGGGTGGTACCCTTTTCCCTCAAAACATCAACATCGGTGCATCGTTCAACCCTGAGCTGGCATCCAAGGCGGCGCGTGTCACTGCCTACGAAACTCGTGCGGCCAATTGCCCCTGGACGTATTCTCCCACCGTCGATATGGCCCGCGACCCACGCTGGTCGCGCGTTTGGGAAAATTACGGGGAAGATTGCCTGGTTAATGCCATCATGGGCAGTGCGGCTGTACGCGGCTTTCAGGGCGATGACCCCAACCATATTCCTGCCGACCGTATCGCCACATCGGTGAAGCACTACATGGGGTATAGTATGTCTCGCACCGGTAAGGATCGCACCCCAGCCTACATTTCCATTTCCGACTTGCGTGAGAAATGCTTTGCCCCTTTCAAAGCTTGCGTGGAGGCTGGGGCATTGACCATCATGGTGAATAGCGGTTCTGTAAACGGAGTGCCGGTTCACGCCAACCGAGAGCTGCTTACCAAATGGCTCAAAGAAGATTTGGGATGGGACGGCATGTTGATAACCGATTGGGCCGACATCAACAACCTCTACACCCGCGAACACGTTGCGGCGGACAAGAAAGAAGCTATCCAGATAGCCATCAATGCCGGGATCGACATGGCCATGGAGCCTTACGACCTCAACTACTGTACCCTTCTGAAGGAATTGGTGCAGGAAGGCAAGGTGCCGATGAGCCGCATCGACGATGCTGTTCGGCGAGTGCTCAGGCTCAAGTATCGATTGAATTTGTTCGATCGTCCGAATACCCTTTCTGCGGAATATCCGCTTTTCGGAAGCGATGAACATGCTGCATTGGCACTCCATGCTGCGGAAGAAGCAGAAATCTTACTTAAAAACAAGGACAATATTTTGCCGCTTGTGAAAGGAAAGAAATTCCTTCTGACAGGGCCGAATGCCAATTCCATGCGGTGCCTCAACGGCGGATGGAGCTATTCCTGGCAAGGACATCTCACCGATAGGTTTGCCGGAAAGTACAACACGATCTACGAGGCGATGTGCAACAAGTTTGGCGCTGACAATGTCCGCTTGGAACAAGGTGTGACGTACAAACCCGAAGGGGCTTACGCCGAGGAAAATGAACCCGAAATTGAGAAGGCGGTTGCCGCAG
>MKRS01000236.1 GCA_001897035.1 Bacteroidales bacterium 45-6 | reverse complement strand
CACTACTGTAAAATTTGCGGAGAACGCAAAGCTAATGAAGCGTTCAACGGAAAGGGACATGCAGATCATGTATGTAAGCAATGTTCCTCTTCGCCTCAGGAGCCTATGAATGAGTTGAAAATCATTGATGATGTTATTTTTGACAACGCAGATATAGACAGCCTTCCTGTGTTTTCTGAAAAAAAGAAATTTTCCGGACTCGACAAATACGAGAAGATGCTGCTAAGGGACTATATTTATTCGGAAATTTCCGAATATTTGGCGTATTCCGATAAAGTGTTGGGTGAAACTGAATTGATAGAAATAAGGAAACGAATGATCGTCTATCTTGAAAAAGAACAACATATCTTATTGAAGAACGATGCCACTCTCAGGCAATTTTTTCAGGACAATGTAACAAGCACTCTTAAGAAATTACAGAAAAAAGCAGAGGATAGCCGGTAAAACGGACCACCCTCTCTATCTCCTTTCACTTTAATTGAGCTATTCCTGTTTAGGCAACAGGTGGTGCAAGTTGGGATCGTCCTTAATGCGTTGCAATTCGTCGGTAACAATTTGTTTAGCCTCGGTTTTGATGCGGTTATAGTTTTCCTGTATCATTTCCTTCATGTGATCCACGCCGTTCTCATCTACAAAATTGGTGATAACGGGAATTTTACGATAGGCTTTTGTTTCGGTCGCAACCCGCTCGTTATCGACGACAATTTCACAATGGAAAATTTTCTGTTCGATACGCTCGTCAAAGTTATCTGCCACTGCACCAACAAACATGCCCTGTGTCAGATTGGAAATCTTGCTGGGTGGAATCAGACTATCCATTTGGGTAGAAATGGAAGTTGATTTATCGTTGCGGTTAATGGTCATGGATTGGCGTTTTTGCAGCACTTTACCGAAACGGTCGGAAAGTGTTTTTGCCGTATCGCCCACGACCTGACCGGAGAAGATATTGCCGACGGTATTCATTACTACGGCAGCCTCTTTATCGCCATAGTCGCGCTTCAGTTGCGAAAAGTCCTGAAATCCTAACAATACGGCTACTTTATTGGAACGTGCAGTAGCAATCAGGTTATCCAATCCTTTGAAGTAGATGGTCGGTAACTCATCAATCACAACCGAACTTTTGAGCTGGCCTTTTTTGTTAATGAGTTTCACGATGCGGGAATTATATAATCCCAAAGCCGCACCGTAAATATTCTGACGGTCGGGGTTGTTGCCGACAACCAATATTTTCGGGTCGTCGGGATTGTTTATATCCAACGTAAATTCATCGCCCGACATTACCCAATAAAGTTGTGGACTTATCATGCGGGAAAGTGGGATTTTCGCTGATGCGATCTGCCCCATCAATTGATCGGCCGCTCCACCTAACCAAGCATCCATAAAGGGAGACAGATAATTCTCCAAGTCGGGATAACTTGTCAGAATAGGGAAAATGTCTTCGTAACGCTTGTTCAAAAACTCTATTGCATGTGGAAACGTGCAGTATTTGCCGTCCTTGTAAATACGCAGGTACCAGATTATCGAAGCAAACAGGATAATCGGGGATTCCACAAAGAAATCGCCCTGCTTCTGTACCCACGTCTTATTGAGGTTCAGCATAATTGTATAGGCAGATTCATATGCGTCCGATATATCGTCCATAAACGAGGGGTTAATCGGATTGCAACGGTGTGAATGGGAAGGGTCATCGAAATTTATCACGTAAAACGTTGGAACTTTAGTGTATCCCTCACGGTTGTTCAACAAATGATTGTAAGCAATGGTCGAAAGATCCGGAAATTTGAAGTGTAGGCTAAGCACCCGACGCCGCGCCATATTGCTATGGTCGGTTTTCCAATGCTCGCCTCCGAACCGTACGTACACGTTCCCGCGTATACGG
>MKRS01000235.1 GCA_001897035.1 Bacteroidales bacterium 45-6 | reverse complement strand
AAGCCGTCAACGACTTGAAGAACTACATCGAAAGCTACGGACTGCGCTGGTCAGTGGTAGAAAGCCTTCCGGTAAGTGAATCAATTAAATATGCAGGAAAAGACCGCGACGAACTGATCGACAAATACATTGTCAGCTTGGAGAATCTGGGTAAGGCAGGGGTTACAACGGTGTGCTACAACTTCATGCCGGTGCTCGACTGGGCCCGCACCGATTTGTTTCACAAATGGGAAGACGGCTCTTCATCGCTCTATTTCGACAAGGCAAGATTCGCCTATTTCGAAATTCATATCTTAGAAAGAGAAGGGGCGGAAAAAGATTACTCTCCCGAAATATTGGCAAAAGTAGAGGAACTCAAAAAGACCATCACGGAAGAAGAAAAAAACGACCTCATAGACTCTGTGATCGTGAAAACACAAGGCTTCGTGAACGGCAACATCAAGGAAGACGACCTCAATCCGGTGGCAATTTTCAAAAGCTTATTGGCACTGTATGACAACATAGACAAAGATGGCTTGCGTCAAAACTTGAAATACTTTTTGGAAAGAATCATGCCCGTTTGTGAAGAATGGAACATACAGATGTGCGTACATCCCGATGATCCCCCATTCCAGTTGCTGGGCTTGCCACGCATCGTCACCAACGAAGAAGACATCGACTGGCTCCTGAAAGCCGTTGACAATCCCCACAACGGGCTGACCTTCTGTGCCGGATCGCTGAGTGCCGGAACCCACAACGATGTACCCAAGATGGCGAAGAAATACGCATCCCGCACGAAATTTGTCCACTTGAGAAGCACCAACGTTTTACCCAACGGAAATTTCATCGAAGCTTCGCATTTAGGTGGTCGGGCCAACCTGATAGAGGTTGTTCGCGTATTTGAAAAAGAAAATCCGAGTCTGCCAATGCGCGTCGATCACGGTCGCCTGCTGCTTGACGACGAAGACAAAGGCTACAATCCAGGCTATTCCTTCCTTGGGCGCATGCTGGCATTAGGCCAAATAGATGGTGTGATGGCAACCGTACAAACCGAATTGCAAAAATAAGATTGTATTCAATCTTCTATCATAAAAATAGGACGACAAATAACTAAAAAACAAATAGACATGAGCGAAATATTTAGTATCGCAGGCAAAGTAGCCGTCATTTCAGGTGCCGGAGGTGTGTTGGGCGGAAGCATAGCCAAGGGCTTTATCAAGGCCGGGGCAAAAGTGGTGGCCATCGACATCCGTCAGGAAAACTTGGACGCACGCGTAAAAGAACTGACCGATTTAGGAGGTGAAGCGATAGGCGTCATCGGCAACGTACTGGATGTGGAAAGCCTGCAGAAAGTGGCCGACGCTGTGGTTGAAAAATGGGGACGCATCGACATCTTGTTGAACATCGCCGGAGGAAACATGCCTTCCGCAACATTGAATGCCGACCAATGCTTTTTCGACATGGACATCGAAGGGTGGAACAAAGTGACCAACCTGAACATGAACGGAACGGTGTATCCAAGCTACGTATTTGGCAAGGTAATGGCCAAACAAGGCAAAGGAAGCATCATCAACATCTCCTCCATGGCGGCCTATTCTGCCATTACCCGTGTGGCTGGATACTCAGCCGCAAAATCGGCTGTCACCAATTTCACCCAATGGCTGGCCTCTGACCTGGCAATCAAGTTTGGTGATGGCATCCGGGTGAATGCGATTGCCCCGGGCTTCTTCATCGGCGACCAGAACCGAGCCATCCTCATCAATCCCGACGGATCGCTCACCGAACGCAGCCTGAAAGTGATTGCCAAAACGCCCATGAGACGTTTCGGCAACATCGAAGAACTGAACGGTGCAGTGCAATTCCTTTGTTCCGATGCTGCGAGCTTTATCACGGGAGCTTTA
>MKRS01000234.1 GCA_001897035.1 Bacteroidales bacterium 45-6 | reverse complement strand
AGATACTCTTCAACAATGGGTGAAAGGCGATGAATCTCGTCGATGAAAAGCACATCGTTTTTTTCGAGGGAAGTCAGAAGCCCGGCCAAGTCGCCCGGCTTATCCAAAACGGGGCCCGAAGTCACCTTGAAACCCACATTCAACTCGTTGGCAATAATGCTCGAAAGGGTCGTTTTTCCCAATCCGGGAGGGCCGTGGAGTAGGGTATGATCGAGCGATTCGCCACGCATACGGGCGGCCGTGACAAACACACGGAGGTTTTGAACCACCTTGTCTTGCCCACTAAAATTAACAAAGGAGATCGGGCGCAAGGCGTTTTCGTATTCGCGTTCCGTTCCGTTCAATAGCTGGTCGTGTATGTCAAAGGAATCTTCCATATTTTGTCTCGGAAGGCAAAAATACTAAAAATAAACGGAGGGAACAAGGGAACAGTGACCATGTGATCGAGTGATGAAGAGAACAAGGAGCCCAGTGATTCAGTTATTCAGGAATTCCACCACTCAATCACTCGCAAGCAGCAAGCCTTTGGCCACAGCATCCCTTTTCTCTTTTCCGGAAACGATTTCCACCAATTGAAGTGCAAAGTCGAAGGTGAGGCCTGGGCCTTTTCCTGTAATGATGTTTCCGTCCACTACCACCGGCTGATCGACCAATGTTGCCCCTTTCAGGTATTGCTCAAATCCGGGATAGCTGATTGCATTTTTCCCTTCAAGCAACCCCAATCCAC
The DNA here is from genome assembly GCA_001897035.1 of Bacteroidales bacterium 45-6. Taxonomy (GTDB): domain Bacteria; phylum Bacteroidota; class Bacteroidia; order Bacteroidales; family Dysgonomonadaceae; genus UBA1309. Next base: position 1,155 of record MKRS01000234.1, on the reverse strand, counting down.
CCAAAACCATGGGCGAAGCGCAGATGGCGGCGACGTTGTTGCCTTGGTTGGCAAAATCGAGTATTTCTTTCTTAACACCTTCGTGCTGATTGTAATTGGTAGTTCCGCCGGGCAAAACGAGCAATTCCGCATTCTGGAAATTCACCTCTTCGAAGAGAAGGTCGGCCACAACGGGGATCTGGTGGCTGCCTGCAACCGTTTTTTCTGTGGTCAACGAAACAGATTTCACATTCAGCTCTCCCCGGCGCAGAATATCAATGGTAGCTAAAGCTTCAATTTCTTCAAATCCGGTAATCAAAAAAACATATACTTCTTTCATTGCCTTATTTTTATTTTAAATTAAATCTGTACGTAATTGTCCCTTTCTGGTTTCCAGGAGTGCTGACCGGTGCAAATTTGGTCCGTTTTGCGGCAAGCCTAGCTTCCTTCAGCAAGGACGGGTTTGAAGTTTTTGTACCTTTCCCCACTTCAGTATCGACTACATTTCCCTGCGGATCAACAGTAATAGCAATCACAACAACTCCATCATCATCCACATCGTAAACAGGCTTAACTAGGCCTGTGTTTCCCAAGCCTCTGCCACCCAAGCTATAGGTATTACCGACACCTCCAACACCTGAAGTATTTCCATGGTTGGAATTTCCGGTCGGAACACCTTGCGTGCCTTTGCCCGTACCTTCGCCTCTCGATCCTTTACCCGATCCGTTTCCAAACACACCCGACATCTGGTTCTTTATAGCAGCAGAGCGTTGCGCCTGTTCTTGCGCCACCCGGCGGGCTTCCGCTTGTTCCTGCCTAAGCTTTTCGGCAGCAGCAGCCTCTTGGCGGGCCTTTTCTGCGGCAGCTTTTTTGGCAGCAGCCAAGGCTACAGTTTCTTCCGCATCCTGCGAATGAACATTCTGGGTGTTATTGTTTTTTACGGCAGTCGGTTTGGGTGTTTCCGCAGGAGTCGGTTTCACCTCCTTGGCGGGAGTTTCTGTTTTCTCAGGCTGAGCGGCCTGACTGGGAGTAGCCGCATCTTCCTGGTTCGGTGCAGGGGTTTCTGCACGTCCGCGGGGTTCGTCGTTTCCCCCGGCATCCTGCACGTTTCCAAACATCACAGGTACGCCTTCCAGTTCTTCACTCGAACGGCTCAATTTCGGGGTTATGTAATAG
>MKRS01000233.1:1913-3263 GCA_001897035.1 Bacteroidales bacterium 45-6 | reverse complement strand
TGTGTCGAACTCACATTAATTATCTATTTCCGGCTTGTTTCGCCCTTTATGAGTGATTCTGTACTATTTTTGCAGATATTTGAATTAAATTTCTACACCCAAGAGATCGCGGGCGTGTATATTTGTGAATCGAACCATATATGCAATCAAGATGAATTCACTCAGGAAAAATCTACTTCTCATTGTTTTGTCGCCTCTGCTTTCAGTGACTAACCTACATGCCGCTTCAGTTCGGTTGTGCAAACACCGCATCGAACCTGTGAGCTTCACGTCGGTCAAATTTGAAGACAACTTTTGGCTGCCGCGCATGGAAATCAACCGCACAGTCTCTATTCCTTCAGCATTTCATCAATGTGAAATAAATGGCCGTTTCGACAATTTTGCCATAGCCGGAGGCTTGATGAAAGGAGAACAAAAGGGAGATTTTCCGTTTGACGACACCGATCCCTACAAAATCATAGAAGGCGCATCCTACTCGCTTGCCGTGAAATACGATGCCAAGCTGGATGCGTATTTAGATAGTGTCATCACCTTGATTGCGGCGGCACAAGAGGCGGACGGCTACCTAACCACTTGCGTCACCAACAAATCGGAACGCTTGGCCCGGTGGTGGGGAAGCTCGAAATGGGAGAAACTCAATAGCCACGAATTATACAATTGCGGCCACCTCTACGAAGCGGCCGTGGCCCATTATCAAGCTACGGGCAAGAAGACCTTGCTGAATGTGGCCATCAAAAATGCCAACTTGGTGTGCAAGGTATTTGGCCCCAACGAAGGGCAGAAACACGTGCCTTCGGGACATCCGATCGTGGAAATGGCTTTGGTGAAACTTTACGAAGTGACCGGAGAAAAAAGATATTTGGATATGGCCCGTTATTTCATCGATGAGACTGGCAGAGGCACCGACGGGCATCGCCTCAGCCCTTACAGCCAGGATCACAAGCCGATTCTTCAACAAGACGAGATTGTTGGCCATGCCGTGCGTGCCGGTTACCTCTATTCGGGAGCAGCCGACGTGGCCTCCGAACAAAACGACGAAGCACTTTTCGATGCAGTGAACCGTGTGTGGGAAAACATGTCGGGCAAGAAACTCTACCTGAACGGAGGGATTGGATCCCGTCCGCAAGGCGAGGGTTTTGGCCCGAATTACGAATTGAACAACTTCAACAATTATTGCGAAACGTGCGCCTCCATCGCCAATGTCTATTGGAACCACCGCATGTTTTTGGCAACGGGCGACTCCAAGTACATCGATGTGCTGGAACGTGCCTTGTATAATGGTGTCATTGCCGGGGTTTCACTCAGCGGCGACAAGTTTTTCTACGACAACCCCATGGCTTCCAATGGCGG
>MKRS01000233.1:0-1882 GCA_001897035.1 Bacteroidales bacterium 45-6 | reverse complement strand
TCACCCGGTTTGTCGCATCAGTGCCGGGCTACGTCTATGCCCAGAAAGAAAATGACCTTTACGTGAACTTGTTTGTGCAAGGAAATGCCCGGATCAAATTGCAGGACACCGAGGTGGAGCTTTCCCAAACCACCCAATATCCCTGGAGCGGTGATGTGCAGATTGCGGTGAATCCATCCACCAGCAAACCATTCAACCTGTTGCTGCGCATTCCGGGCTGGGAACGAAACCAACCCGTTCCCTCCGATTTATACAACTACGTGGATGGAGCCCATCCGCAAGTGAAAATCTTAGTGAACGGCAAAGCTGTTCCGGCCACCGTTAACCTCAGTGGTTATGTGTCGATAGAACGGAAATGGAAACGCGGTGATAAAGTTTCCTTGACTTTGGATATGCCGGCCAGAAGAGTGCAAGCCCATTCCGAGGTGAAATACGACGAGGGATTGCTGGCCATCGAGCGTGGTCCAATTTTATACGCTTTGGAAAGCATCGACCAAAAGAAAGATTACTTGTTCGACATTGTCATTCCCCGCGATTCGAAGATTTCGTCTTATTTCGACAAGAATCTATTGAACGGCGTAGAAGTGCTTCAGGGAGCAGCTTTTGCCGTGGAGAAGGATTCGACCTCGGGGAAAATTTCCGAAAAGCCATTCACCTTCAAGGCAATTCCGTATAGCACCTGGAACAACCGAAACCAGGCTCAAATGGTGGTGTGGACACCCGAAACGGCAAAATATGCCATTCCACAACCCGCCCCCACCCTTGCCTCGCAAGCCACTCCAGTGGATGCCTGGGGAGTCAACGACCAGTTCGAGCCCAAATCGTCGGCCGACATCAACACCCCTTACCATTATTGGTGGCTCAAGGTGGGCACTGAAGAATCCATCGGATACAAGTTCAACCAACCGGAACAGGTCTCCAGCGTGGAGGTCTATTGGCTCGCTTTTGAACATTACGACGTGATATACAAAGCTCCCGAATCATGGAAATTGCTCTACAAAGACGGTGACAACTGGAAAGAGGCAAAAAACACTTCTCCTTACGGAACGGAGTTGGACAAATACAATAAAGTGACTTTCGAACCCATTACCACCACCGAACTGAAAATGGTGGTGCAGCTTCAGAGGCCTCATTCCGAAGCAAATATTTCCGACGAAAAAGGCCCCCAGCTGGTGGAAGTGGGCCGGAAAGGATATTCCGGCGGAGTCATCGAATGGAAAGTGAACAAGTAAAGGAGTGAACAAGACTACAAGGTTACTTGGTCCTTCTTCACAGGTTTACTTGTTCACAGCTTCACCTAAAATAAGGTTATCATCAAAAATAAAAACTATGTTTGTTCGAAAAAAATTGCTTATCGGATTAATGCTTGCTCCCATCTTTTCTTATGGTCAAGCCATCGACAGCCTCTACAAAAAAGCCGACACCTACAGGGAGAGATTCGGCACAAAATTCTATTACGGCATCTCTGAAGTGGGAGCCATTGAGAAGAAACATTCCTTTTGGTACATGACGCAAACCCCGCGGGGAAATGAGTTCTTGCTGGTGGATGCCGATACGAAGTCAACCAAACCGGCTTTCGATCAGGAAAAATTGGCGGGTTCGCTTGCCGCATCCACTTCCGGAAAGGTAAAACCTTACCAACTTCCGTTCCGGACAATTGCCTTCAGTCCGAAAAACGACTCGCTTCTCTTCACGGCCAACGGCCAACGCTATGCGTGCAGCCTTTCCGACTACACACTCGTAAAAAAGGAGAAGTCAAGAGAAGCATCGTATTGGGGAGATGTAACCAAAGAAAACAGCAAGCAAAAAGTAAAATCACCAGATGGCAAAAAGGAGGCCTACATCTTGGATTACAACCTTTGGGTGACTGATCTATCAACTG
>MKRS01000232.1 GCA_001897035.1 Bacteroidales bacterium 45-6 | reverse complement strand
AAGCGTCCGCGCTTCCTGTTTGGGTGCAATATAAATCCGCAATTCCCGCCAAAATATTGGGCTATTCCGTTGTTGCGGGCTATAATAGCGACAAAAATCCGAGAAATTGGGTATTGCAGGGTTCCAACGATGGTCAGACATGGACGGATATTCACACCCGCAGCAACATCACATTTTCCCAAAGAGGTGAAAGAAAGACATATCCGGTCAGCCCGGCAGTAAAATATAGCTATTTCCGACTAAATGTCACGAAACTGTCCAACACAAGTTCAAATGAACTTATAACCGGTGAGCTGGAACTACATGGGACAGCTCTTGCCTCAGCAGATGTCATTAGCAATAAAGGAGTTATTGTCAGCGCCGAATTTGCCGATCGAAGTGCAAGTGAAGGCGTTTCAATGCTGATCGATAAATCTGAAAATTCAAAATATTGCAATGCATTTTACGGATCGGCATGGGTGGGCTATCAATTGCCTGTTCCTGTGAAAATAAACGCTTATAGTATCACATCCGCGAATGACGAAGAAAAACGTGATCCCAGAAGTTGGACATTAGATGCTTCCGTCGATGGAGTCAATTGGGACAGGATAGATGCGAGAAACGATCAGAAATTTCTATATCGCGGCGCAACGCAATTTTATGCCTGCAATAAGAATAGGAAAGAATACACTTATTTCAAGCTTGACATAATAGAAAACAACAGTGCTAATCTTCTTGTACAGCTCGCCGAATGGCAACTTCTTAATATTGAAGGTGCCGGTGGAGAGCCAACCAAAATAGAGGTTGTTGCAGCTGAAAGTTTCAATGTTTATCCGAATCCAGTTAAGGAAATACTGTACATTGATATGCCCGAAAGGGGATCGGCGCTTGTTTATAATATTTCAGGAAATAAATTATTCCAGACTGAATTGAATGCCGGATCTCAGAGCATAAGGCTTGACGATTTGACTCCAGGTTTCTATTTGTTTAAGATACAGATCAGAGGCAAGGTAATTACTGAAAAAATATTAAAAAAATAGGTGACATGAAGAGTGTTCTCCCATGATAAAATAAACCACTAAAAAGATGAAAATAGCAATGATAGAAGCCCGCACATATGAGGCGATGATGTCAAAGTTTGAACAGTTCACCCGGCGGGTGGATGTGTTCCCCGGATTACCGGATTGTCCTCGTCTCTTGACCGTATAATGGAGGCTTTGGAGCGGATGGCCGCAAGTTGCAAAACCGCGTTGAACGGCGAACGTTACTTTACCGATAAGGAGTTGTCCGAAATATTGAAGGTAAGCCGCAGGACGTTGCAGGAATGGCGCAACAACGGGCAGATTGCCTATATTCAGGTATGCAACAAGGTTCTCTACCGGCAAAGCGATATTCAGACCATGCTCGAAAAGCAGCTGCGCAAAGCGTGGAAATAACCGCTCATCCGTAGTTTAAAATCAAAACGGCCGTAAGGTTTCCTCCGATGGAATTTCCCTTACGACCGTTTTTTTAGTTGTATGAATACCCTTCGGATAACCGGATAAGCAATGATTCCGGGAAAGGATCAAGCCGGCAGGTTATCCTGCGAATTACCCATTGCCTGAATATTTCGGCTTTCGACGAATGAATCCGGAAAGCAAGGGCTATTACCATATCCAGTCCGTAAGCATCGGGAAGGACGGTATTTCCGGCAACAGCCGCCGGGCAGGAAATACCCGGTTTGACAATGCCTGATTTCAAGATGGCTTTGATACTGCCATTGACAGTCTGTACATAGACCTCAAATAAAGCGGCTATCTCATGACTGCTCATCCGTACATTTTCCGGCACGCATACCCGGCCATTCTCTCCGATTGTTATTTTGTTCGTTTCCATTGTTTTATTATTCTTGTGATTGTTCTACTTT
>MKRS01000231.1 GCA_001897035.1 Bacteroidales bacterium 45-6 | reverse complement strand
ATGTTTTTTTACTTGTGGAATTCACCCCTGGCATAGCGAGGATGCCGAAGCCCAACTTCTTTACCTCGAGGAAATTGCTTCGAACAAGCACATCGTCGCTATCGGCGAAGCTGGTTTGGACAAACTGAAGGGACCCGAACTGGGCATCCAAAGGCAGGTTTTCGAACGCCACATTCTTCTTTCCGAAAAACTTAAAAAACCACTCATCATCCACTGTGTGAAAGCATGGGAGGATCTGATTGCGCTTTACAAACATTATCGGCCGGCTCAACCTTGGATCATTCATGGTTTCAGGGGGAAACCGGAGCTCACGAGACAATTGGTGAAGCTGGGATTCAAATTCACCATCGGGGCAAAATTCCGTCCCGAAGGATTGCAACTGATCCCGTTGGATGCTATGTTTTGCGAAACAGACGAGAGCGAGCTGTCTATCCAGGAAGTTTATGAGGCCGTGGCCGAAGCCTTAAAGCTTGATCTCGAAGATTTTGCGGCAGTGATAGCGCAAAATGTCAAATCCGTGTTTCCTGATCTTTCATCAATTAGCAGTTAGTAGTCAAATAGCAAGCTAACAGCTATCAGCTAAAGGCTAACGGCTTTTGGCTAACAGCTTTTTATATTGGTTCTGCGAAAGCAAACAAACTATTTGCTAAATTTGCACAGTCCTTTGAATTTGATTTAAGAAAAATTTATAGATAAATGATTGACTCTAATGCAAATATCCTCTTGATTTATACAGGAGGGACTATCGGTATGATAGAAAATCCAGTAACATTTGCGTTGGAATCCTTTGATTTTGTGCATCTGAAAAATCATTTTCCGGAAATTGACAAGTTCAATTTCAATGTCGATTCCATCGTTTTCGAACCTCCGATCGATTCTTCAGGCATTAGTCCCGATCATTGGCAGCGATTGCTGAAAATGATCGAGGACAACTACGACCAATACGATGGCTTTGTGATCCTTCACGGCACCGACACCATGGCCTTCACAGCTTCCGCACTTAGTTTCATGATCGAAAACCTCACCAAGCCGATTGTCCTCACAGGTGCCCAATTGCCCATCGGAAAGCTTCGGACGGATGCCAAAGAAAACTTGATTACTGCCATCGAGATTGCTGCCGACAAGGACAATATCGGGCAGCCCATTGTGCCGGAAGTGTGTATCTTTTTCCAGAACTACCTCCTGCGCGGAAACCGCACGGTGAAGGTGAATGCCGATAATTTCAGTGCTTTCAAGTCGTTCAATTATCCCTACTTGGCCAAATCGGGCATACAGATCCGTTACGAGCGAAGTGCTATCTTGCAACCCAACTTCGACAAGAAACCACGTTTCCACTATTTGGTGGATACCAACATTATCATCCTGAAACTATTCCCTGGCATTACTCCGGCGGTGGTTGAAGCCATACTTGGTGCTCCGGGAATCAAGGCGGTGATCCTTGAAACATTCGGGTCGGGCAATGCTCCCAAACTGGAGTGGTTCATCGACCTGATACGCAATGCTGTGAAAAAAGGGATCATCATCGTCAATGTGACCCAGTGCGCGGTTGGCTGTGTGGAAATGCAACGGTATGAAACGGGAAACGAGTTGCTCAAGGCGGGCGTGATAGGCGGTTTTGATATGACTCTGGAAGCCACCCTGGCCAAATTGATGTACCTCATCGGGCACAAATACGAAGTGAGTGAAATCAAAGTGAGGATGAGAGTGCCTTTGGTAGGCGAGTTGACAAGGCCAGAAGACCGCGAAAATGAAAAACTATACTTCTGAGAACTTGTCCGTGCAGGCTCAAAAAATGGAACCTGTGTTTCTGGCTCATCTGAAGAAAAACAAGAAGCGTTTGGAGAAGATGGACAACGAGGTTCATGCCCTCCACGAGGAGGCCTCGGAGAGGATTGAATGCCTCCAATGTGCAAACTGTTGCAAATCGCTTGGGCCTGCCATCTACGACAGGGACATTGAACGGTTGGCAAAGGCGTTGAGGATGAAGCCCTCCGAAGTGGTGAAGACCTTTTTGCGGGTGGACGAGGACAACGACTACGTGTTCAAGACCATGCCTTGCCCTTTCCTGATGCCCGACAACTATTGCTCGATATACGAATCGCGCCCCAAAGCGTGCCGGGAATACCCTCACACCGACAGGAAGAATTTCGTGCAGATCTACAAGCTGACTGTTAAAAATACGTACACTTGCCCCATCGCCTTTGATGTGCTGTTGAATCTGACCAAGCTGTAGGAACGATCGTGCGGGATGAAAGGGGGAGTTGTGCTACACTTCGAGAATTCTTTCCATTCATGGAAGATCTGAAGTGATGAAAAAGAAAAAGGTTGTCATCCCGACAACCAATCTTCACATTGTTAACCTTAAATCTAATACCATGAAAAACACAGTACAAATATATCTATAATAAGTACTTCCGCCAATTAAAAGTGTAATAATGCCCAATCTTTTAACAAAGATTGGGCATACGGTTTCAGGAGTTTACGTTTCTTTTTAGAATTAGGTGCTTTGTTAAAAATATTTTTGTTTTTCGCGTTTTGTGAATTAGTGGCGTCGGTTTGCAAATGCCGAATTTTACAAAAATAGTTCGCACCATTTTTCAAACTGCCTTGCTCCATCTTTCCCGAATTTAGAAAGGCCATTCAGCACTTTTTCGGGAGTCTTTTCCACTTCTAAGTTGGATTTCGAAAAAAAGCAATCAGCAAAACAAATCACTTGCTCCTCGATGCTCGCCGGGCGCATATCCCGAAGGGGAAGAGGAAGCTTTAAGTGGGTGATTTCTTCCACGCTAAGCCCCGCTCCAGTGTGGCGTTCGCAAACGAGAGCATGTTTTGGCAGGTGGTGGCGTAGCAGCAAGTCATGTCCCAGAAATCCGTGAGCGATGTAGGGAAACGTTCCGTAGCATTCTATTTCGGGTGCATTTGTCAGGAAAATGCCTATGTCGTGCAGTATGGCTGCTTCCCACACGAACTTTTTGTCGATGTTTAATTCGGGATGATTCGTCACAATTTTCACTGCCTTGTTGGCTACATCGCTGCTGTGGCGCACCAATATGTTGTATGATGGCGAGTCCTTTTCGTAGTACTGTTCAATAATTTCAAATGGATCCATAATTCTTGCCCTCCACATAAAAATTACTTTTCAACTTATAATTTTGATACTTCCTGAAAAAAGCCATAAGTTTGCACTTAATTCAGGTCGAAAATTTGTCATAAATTTAGTGAAATAATTTTCTTCTATGCGAAAATATTCATTAATCTTCTTCATATTTCTAATAAACATTCAGATTGGTCATTCTGTTGAAGGAATTTCCTTGAAGTTAGGTGCTGATAATTTGTCTGAAATATTGTCAGCTGTTCGAGGAAAGCGGGTTGCTGTTGTCGTAAATCAAACTTCCCGGTTAAGTAATGGTGTCTTTTTGATAGATGCTTTGTTGTCTTCAGGCGTTCGTGTCGGGAAAATATTTGCTCCGGAACATGGATTCCGTGGTGATGCGGCTGCCGGTGCGAAAATTCAGGACGGAAAGGATTCAAAAACAGGCTTAGAGGTAATTTCACTTTATGGGAAAAATTATAAGCCTCAACTTTCGCAGTTGGAGGGTGTGGATGCAGTGGTGTTCGATATTCAGGATGTTGGCGCACGGTTTTATACCTATATCAGCACCTTGCACTATGTGATGGAGGCTTGTGCTGAAAAGGGTGTCGAGGTGATTGTTCTGGACAGGCCCAACCCCAACGATGTGGTGGATGGTCCTGTGCTCGATGTGAAATATCGGTCTTTCGTGGGAATGCATCCCATTCCGGTGCTTTATGGGCTGACTGTTGCTGAATTGGCCTCCATGATAAATGGCGAGGGCTGGCTACGGGGCGGTGTCAGGTGCAAGCTCAAATGGGTGTTGATGAGCGGATGGAAGCATGGCCAGGCATATTCCCTGCCCGTGAAGCCTTCTCCCAACTTGCCCAACGATCAGTCTATCAGACTTTACCCTTCGCTTTGCTTCTTCGAGGCCACGAAGGTGAGTGTTGGGAGGGGGACTCTTTTTCCGTTTCAGGTGGTAGGTTTTCCAGACTCCAAGTTCGGGCAATTTTCCTTTGTGCCGAAAGCCCTTCCAGGATTTGATCCGAATCCCCTCCAAAAGGACAAGCTATGTTATGGCATCGACCTGAGGAAGGCAAAACAGCCGTCTGGACTCAATTTGGAATGGCTGATCCGTTTTTACAATCTTTCGGGACAAAGGGCGGCTTTCTTCTCTTCACCTGAATTCATCGACAAATTGGCTGGAAGTGATCTGCTTCGCAAACAGATTGTTGAGGGAAAAACGGCTGGCGAGATCCGGAAATCGTGGCTGCCCGATTTGAACAAATACCGCATTTTGAGGAAAAAATACCTGTTATATGGAGAGTGAATGCTTTCCTCCTCTTCTTTCCGGGGATGGCATGGGTTCCCTAAAATTACTCCACGATACACTAAATGTTTCATTTCAGAATTCGTTTGATTATCTTCGCAGGTTGAAACGGGGTTCGCTTGGGGGCGGTTCTTTTTGTAGCTTGTCTCTAAAAGCTGATTGTTTTGGGGAAATGTTTAAGGTTATGGATGTAATTACAAATAATGAATATGAAGATTATCGCTTTTGATGTGCGTTTTGACGAACTTGTGCATTTCGACAAGATAAAAAAAAGCCTCGGCCTGGAGGTGGTCTCAACGGAAGACCCCATTACGAAAGAAAATATTCACCTGACGGAAGGTGCTTACGGGATCAGTATTTTGGCTTATGCCCAGATCGATAAGGAGATAATTGATATGTTAAGGAAAAATGGCGTAGAACACATTTCTACCCGGACGGTCGGGGTGAACCATATCGATGTGGCTTATGCCGAGCAGAAGGGGATGCTTGTGACCAATTCGTCCTACAAGCCGGACGGTGTGGCCGAATTCACCCTCATGATGATGCTTCTTTCGCTGAGGAAATACAAGGCAGCTATGTTTCGTGGCAATGTGAACGATTATTCCCTGATTGGATTGGATGGCAAAGAAATCAAAGGAAGCACGGTGGGAGTGATGGGTACGGGATCGATCGGTGCTGCTGTGATCCGCTTGCTTTCCGGTTTCGGGTGCAAAATTCTGGCATATTCTCCTACGGGGAAGGTCAAGCCTGAACTCGAACCGTATGCCGAATTTGTCGATCTGGACACCATCCTGAAAAAGAGTGACATCATTACGCTTCACATTCCGTTGACAAAAGGGACAAAATACATTATCAACAAAGAAGCCCTTGACAAGATGAAGCAGGGAGTTACTTTGGTCAATTGTTCGCGGGGCGAGCTGATGGAGATAGATGCCATGATTGAAGGTATTGAAACGAAAAAGATCGGGGCGTTGGCCTTGGACGTGTTTGAAGACGAGGCTGGTATTTATCATCAGGACAGGCGAACCGACATCATCGCCAACCGGAATATGGCTTACTTGCGCCAATTCCCCAATGTGGTGATGACCCAGCACATGGCCTTTTTTACGGATAATTCCATCGAAAGCATGGTGAAATGCAGTCTCGAAAGTTTTGTGAAAGCCAGCAATGCCGGTTGATTGCGAAATGCGCAGGCCTGTTTGCCGGCAAATTACACATAATAGAATAGAAAATAAATAACAAATACATGTTTGAAACGATAGAAGAGTATGCCGGAGACCCCATCTTGTCTTTGATGGAGGCATACAAAGCCGACCCGCGTGCCGAAAAAGTAAACCTCAGTATCGGCCTCTAGTACGACGGGGACGGCATCATTCCGCAATTGGATAGTGTTGCCAAAGCAAGGGTTGCTTATTTTGAAGAAGAAAAAGGGCCTTCGCTCTATCTGCCGATGGATGGAATGGCAAGCTATTGCCTGGGAATTCAGAAATTGCTTTTTGGCGAAGAATCCGCTGCGCTCAAGGATGGACGGGTGGCCACCATCCAAAGCCTTGGAGGCTCTGGGGCATTGAAAGTTGGTGCCGATTTCTTGTTTCGCTGGTTTCCTCAATCGAAAGTGTACGTAAGCAATCCGACTTGGGAAAACCACAAGTCGATCTTTCGCGGAGCTGGTTTTGAGGTGGGGGAATACCCTTATTTTGACAAAGTGAAGCGGAGTGTCGATTTTGAGACCATCAAGAATTTCATGAACGGACTCAATCGGCAGGACGTTGTGCTGCTGCATCCTTGCTGCCATAATCCCACGGGTGCAGACTTAACAAACGATCAATGGGACGAATTAATAGCCTTGCTGAAAGAGCGGGAACTGGTGCCATTTTTGGACATGGCTTACCAAGGTCTTGGCGAAGGACTCGTCGGGGATGCCTACGCGATACGTGCGATGGCCGATGCAGGCTTGGTGTTCTTTGTAAGCAATTCGTTTTCAAAAATATTTTCGCTCTATGGGGAAAGGGTAGGAGGCTTGTCGGTGGTGTGCGAAGATGCGAAAGCAGCCCAGACCGTTCGAGGACAACTCAAGGCGACTGTTCGCCGGAATTATTCCAGCCCGCCTTCTTTCGGTGGACACTTGGTTTCACGGGTTTTGAGCAACGATGTTCTTCGCCAGAAATGGTTTGACGAGGTGGAAGAAATGCGCACCCGCATTCTCTCGATGCGCCAAGAGCTTTTTCGGCAAATCGTGGATTTGGGGGGTGATCCGGCACGTTATCAATATTTGCTGGATCAGCGTGGAATGTTCAGCTACACGGGCTACACGGCCGATCAAGCCAGGGAGCTTCGGGAAAAGTCGGCTATCTACATCATCGACACTGGTCGAATTTGTTTAGCGGGATTGAATCAGGGAAACTTGCCGAAAGTGGCCCAGGCGATGTTCGATTTGGCGTAAGGAGATGAAAGGGCTAATAATTTTTTAGGCTGGATTAAAAATATTTTTGATCCAGCCTAAAAAGTTTAAGTAATATTGTTAATCTATTTTTTGAACCTACGACAGGGAATTCCAGCCTTGCGCCTTGAGTTCAATTTCTGCACCATCGCGCGTCACCAAGTATCTGCCGAGCGAATCGGAGGTGATGTGCCCTATCACGTGTACCCCTTTCATAGACGACACCTTGTCGTGCTGGTGCAAGGGTACGGTGAAAATCAGCTCGTAGTCTTCGCCGCCGCTCAGGGCCACTGTGGTTACATTCAGATTGAATTGTTCTGCCATCACGGCTGTTTGATAATCGATAGGAATCCGCTCTTCGAACAAGCGGCAACCCACTTGGCTTTGCTTGCAGATATGCAATAGTTCCGAGGCAAGCCCGTCCGAAATGTCCATCATCGATGAGGGAACGATCCCTTCTTTTGTCAAAACTTCCACAATATCTTTGCGCGCTTCGGGTTTCAATTGCCGTTCCAGCAGGTATTCTTTTCCGGCAAAGTCGGGGGCAAAATCCGACTTTCCATCAAACACCGATTTTTCCCGTTCCAAAAGTTGGAGACCCATATAGGCTGCCCCCAAATCGCCCGAAACACAGATCAGATCAGTGTCTTTGGCACCATTGCGATAGACGATTTTGTCCTTTTCTCCTTCGCCAATGCAAGTGATGCTAATGGTGAGTCCGGTGAGAGAAGAGGTGGTGTCTCCGCCTACCAAGTCCACGGCATACACTTCGCAAGCCAACTGCAAGCCCTCATAGAAATCCTCCAGATCTTCCACCGAAAAGCGTTTGGAGATCCCGAGCGAAACGGTGATTTGCTTGGGTTGGCCATTCATGGCGTAAATGTCCGAAAAATTGACCGCTGCCGATTTGTAGCCCAAATGCTTGAGCGGAACGTAGGTGAGGTCGAAGTGAATTCCTTCGAGCAACAAATCGGTTGTCACCAGCACCTCTTTCTCCGGGTAATGGAGTACTGCTGCATCGTCTCCTACTCCTTTGAGGGAAGATTCGTTTTTGAGCTGGATGTTTTTGGTGAGGTGTTCTATAAGCCCGAATTCGCCGAGCGTAGATATTTCTGTGCGCATAGGTTCTTTAAAAAAATATGTTTTAGTTGAAATAGAAAGACAAGTAAATCATCCGTTATATATCTGGATTTGATCTACTTGCCTTATTCTGTTTAAGGAATTCTTCTCAAATTCTCTCCACCACAGTCCGGATAATTTCCGCCATCTTGGGTTGGGCAATTTTGGCGGCCTCTTGCACCTCTTCGTGTGTCACTTCCACGATTTTGCCGATCACACCCAAGTCGGTGATGATGGAAAAAGCAAGCACTTTCATTTTGGCATGGTTGGCCACAATCACTTCGGGAACAGTGGACATGCCCACGGCATCGCCGCCGATGATGCGGAAGTAGTTGTATTCGGCTGGAGTTTCGAAAGTTGGGCCTTGCGTGCCCACATACACGCCGTGTTGCAGCTTGATGTTTTTTTCTTTAGCGATGTCCATGGCGAGCAAGCGCAGCTCCTTGTTGTATGCCTCACTCATGTCGGGAAAACGGGTACCCAGTTCGTTGAAGTTTTTGCCTCGGAGCGGGTGTTCGGGAAACAGGTTGATGTGGTCGTCGATCAGCATGATGTCGCCCACGTCGAAGCTTCCGTTCATTCCTCCTGCTGCATTCGACACGAACAGGTATTCCACGCCCAAGGCTTTGAACACGCGCACCGGGAAAGTCACCTGCTTCATGTCGTAACCTTCGTAGAAGTGAAAACGGCCTTGCATGGCGATCACCCGTTTGGAGCCTAACTTTCCAAAAATCAGCTTCCCGCTGTGCCCTTCCACGGTTGATACAGGAAAGTTGGGAATGTTTTCGTAGGGAATGGTTTCCTGGTCAGTGATTTCTGCGGCGAGTTCGCCCAGTCCGGTTCCGAGTATGATGGCATACGCAGGTATTTCAGATACTTTCTGCTTTATGTAATTTGCTGTCTCTTGAATTTTTTCTAACATGGTTCAAAATCTTTTTATTGAAAAGCAGGTTTTCTTCTTCGTTCAGAAAAACCACTTTTATGGGTATGTAATAAATAAACGGTTTTATTTCTTCGGGCAAGTTCAAGGACGATAGCCTGACGGCATCTTTTTCCGTGACCACGATCATCCTCTTGTTTTCCGTCAATTCGCTGAATTGTTCGGCGATTGTTTCCAGATCGTTTTCAATGAAGTTGTGGTGGTCGGCAAATGCCAGGTGCTTCACTTTCGTCGAAAACTCGCTCAACTTCTTCACCAACGGGTCCGGAGAAGCAATTCCGGTGACCAGCAGGACTTCTTTGCCCACCAGCTCGGGCAAGGCAAGTGCCTTGCAATTTCCGTCAAGGGGAGTAAGTTGTCCGTAGGTGGTGGTGGTGAACATCAGGCTCTGGTATGGGAAGAGCTTGAAACTGTTGGATGCGATACGCATGTCGATTGGCTTCATGTCTTTCGGGCATTTCGTGACGAGGACTATGTTGGCCCTTGTCAAGCTCCCGATGGTTTCGCGAAGCCGTCCTGCGGGTAAAAGAGTGTCTTCGTATATCGGCCTGTTATAGTCTGAAAGCACGATGGTGTAGGATGGCTTCACCCATCTGTGCTGGAATCCGTCGTCCAGCAAGATCACTTCCGGTCGTATGTTTTCGGGCAGTTTCATCAGTCGTTCAATCCCGTTCTGCCTGTTTTTGTCAACGGCCACCATTATTTCGGGGTATTTCCTTTTGATTTGAAAAGGCTCGTCCCCAATTTCCATACAACTCGATTGCTCATCGGCAAGAATGAAGCCCGAGCTTTGCCGCTTGTAGCCTCTGCTAAGCACAGCCACCTTGTATCTTGGCTTGAGCAATTCGACCAAGTATTCGATGTGTGGAGTCTTGCCCGTTCCTCCCACGGTGAGGTTGCCGACACAAATGACGGAAACCTCCGGGTATTGTTTCTGTTTGAAAATGTTCCAGTCGAACAATTTGTTGCGGACCGACACTACCAAGCCATAGAGCCACGAGAATGGCAATAAGGAGGTTTTGATGTGTTGGTTTTTTTTCATCGAGCTTTTTCTAAAAACAAGTCAATTAACGAACAGAAATGATGTAGGGCAGCCGGGCCTGGATGTAATCCTGATTTTTAACTTTTTTCATTAGGCTCACCATTTGGTAATCGTCGCCAAGGTATTCCTTCACCAAATTCACTTTCAGCTGCTCTTTCTTGTCGGACAACAGGTTTGTCAAGAAATCTGACTTTTCTGGATATTCGGCTGTTGAATAATCCTTTGTTTTGGCAAGTACCGCGGCTTCTTTCACGGCCACGTCCAAACCGCCCAGCTTGTCGATCAGGCCTAACTTTAGAGCTTGTGTTCCGCTCCATATATGGCCCTGGGCAATTTCTTTCAACTTCGCGATGGGGATTTTGCGCCCATCTGCACACCTTTTGGTGAAAAGTTCGTAGCCACGGTTGATGTAGGCCTGAAGGATCACTTTTTCTTCTTCCCTCATCGGACGGGTGATGTCGCCGAAGTCGGACAGCTTGTTTGTTTTTACGTTGTCGAATGACAATCCGAGTTTCTGGGTCAAGCCTTCCACGTTCGGAAACATGCCGAAAATGCCGATAGAACCGGTCAACGAAGTGGGTTCAGCCACGATTTTGGATGCGTTGCATGAGATGTAGTAACCGCCCGACGCTGCATAATCGCCCATCGACACTACTACCGGTTTCACAGCTTTCAGGTCGGTGATCGCTTTCCATATTTGTTCCGACGCATAAGCGCTACCTCCGGGAGAATTCACCCGGAACACCACGGCTTTCACGTTTTCATCGTCTTTCAACTTTTCTATTTCCTTCACGTACTTTTCATTGGTGATGCCCTCGTCGCTGGTGGAAGATCCCGACGTGATTTCACCTTCAGCATAGAGGATGGCGATTTTGTCCATCGATTTGGTCAGGCTGCTTTTCAGCTCCACGTCTTTCAAGTCGGTGATCGTGGCAGCCCGGAGCTGGTCTTTTTTCTCCAAGCCGGTCAATTTCCGCAAATAGTTTTTCACGTCCGTTTCATACATCAGCGCATCCACAAGTTTGGAGGACACGATGGAATCCTGGCTCTGCAACAAAGGAAGTTTGTCGGCAGCCAGGTTTACCTGCTGAACCGTGATTTTGCGACTTTTGGCAATATCGGCGGCGATGTTTCCCCAAATGTCGTTGATGAATCCGAGCAATTGTTCCCGGTTGGGGTCGCTCATCTTGCTGCTGGTGAAGGGCTCCACGGCGGACTTATAAGCACCCACCTTGAAGACCTGCATTTCCACCCCAAGCTTGTCGAGCAAGCCTTTGTAATAAGTGGGGCTCACTGAAAGCCCGTGCAAGTCGAGGCCTCCCTGCGGATTCAGCACCAGCTTGTCGGCCACGGTGGATATGTAGTAGGCTCCCTGTGTGTAATAATCAGCATAGGCCACGATGAATTTTTTGCTTGTCTTGAAATCGACCAGTGCATCCCGGATGGCTTGCAGTGAAGCTGAGGAGGCCGAAAAGGCTTTTGAATCGATGTATATTCCTTTTATGTTTTCGTTTTCTTTTGCCTTCTTGATGGCCGACAAGATGTCGTCGAGCCCCAACTCGGGCATATCGTTGTTGTACAGCCCAAGAAGTTCCATCAGGGGATTGGAACTCGTTCTCTCTTTGAGCAGTCCTTCCAATTTTAAATGGAGAAAGCTCTTCTCCTTGAGTTGGAAGCCGCTGCTGCTGACACTTGCCACCATGCCGGCAAATATTCCGACAGAGAGTATTGATACGATTATCAGGGCAACGAAGAAGCCTAAGGCCGATGCGAAAACAGTTTTGATAAATCCCTTCATATTTTTGATTTCAATTATGATTTACTATGCGTTTTGGAAAAACAGCCAGCGGTTTTCTGTCAATGAAACATTCCAGAAAACCGCATAGACAAAGATATAAAAATATTTCGTAAGAGCCAACCCGAGCCAGGCTGTTTATCTATTAGGCTCATTGCCTTTGGCCTTGAATGCCAAGGCGTATAATTTCATTTGCTTTATCATCGACACCAGCCCGTTGGAACGGGTGGGTGAGAGGTGTTCTTTCAGCCCGATTTTCTCCACAAAGTAGAGATCGGCGCCGATGATTTCGTCTGGTGTTCTTTCCGACAATACTCTCAGCAGCAGCGCCACGATTCCTTTCACGATCACGGCATCGCTTTCGGCCAAAAAGTGGATGACCCCGTCCAGGTAGTCTGCTTGTATCCAAACCCGGCTTTGGCAGCCTTCAATCAGGTTGCTCGGCGTTTTGTGTTTTTCGTCTAACGGTTTCAGCGAATTGCCCAGTTCTATCAGGTAGGCATACTTGTCCATCCAGTCCTCGAAGAGCGAAAACTCTTCGATGATTTCGTCTTGTGTTTCGTTGAGCTTAGTCATTTTTTATTTTTCTTTGTATATCACTTCCAAAATTGTTTGCCCCACAGCTTTGAGCGTTTCCTTGCTGACATTGTCCATGTTGTCCTTCGTGGTGTGCCAGTACCATCCGAATCCTGTTTGGGAATTCTTGTCCTGGTGGATGATGTCGATGCTTGGGATGCTTGCCATTTCGTTCACCGGCACGTGGTCATCGGTGATGGTGCCGCCTTTGGCATCGATGAAATACTTGCCATAACCCAACAAGCGGGCGTTTGCCCACACTTTCTCCACCACGTCGGCAGCATATTCCATCGAGAAGCCTTCCTTGTAGAAGGTGGCGTCCGGCGCACCCACCATGTCGAGCAGGATTCCGTAACGGGCTTTGTAACCTTCCTTGTGTGGGTTTTTCGCCCAATATTGGGTACCGAGGCACCACCAGTCGCCAGGAGGGACATCTTTTGCACCCTCTGTTTCGCCCCAGTCTTCCACGTCGAAGAAGATGATGTCAACGCCAATGTCGGCGGGCTTGCTTTGCAGGGCGCGGGCTACCTCCAGTAAAACTCCAACACCGCTTGCTCCATCGTTCGCCCCCAGAATCGGGGTGTTGCGATTGTTTGGGTCGGGGTCGTGGTCGGCAAATGGTCGGGTGTCCCAGTGCGCGAAAACCAAGATGCGGTTTTCCTTTTCGGATCCATAACTGGCGATGATGTTGCGTGATTTCACTTTGTTTCCA
>MKRS01000230.1 GCA_001897035.1 Bacteroidales bacterium 45-6 | reverse complement strand
CGGCCACTTTCTTGCCGAGAATCACCTTCACGCCCATATCTTCGAGCGATTTGGCCGAATCGGCAGACGATTTTGGGGTCATTCCCTGCAACAACCTGTCGGCCGCTTCCACCAAGTATATTTTCAAGTCCTCCGGCTTTATTTCCGGATAATCCTTTGGGATGACATAGCGTTTCATTTCCGAAAGAGCCCCCGCAATCTCTATTCCTGTGGCTCCACCTCCCACGATGACCACATTCAGCAGTTCTCTCCTTTCTTCCTCGGTGGCACAAGTGATGGCTCGCTCAAAGTTTCCCAGGAGGGCATTTCGAAGGCCCATCGCCTCCGATATATTTTTCATCGGCATGGCGGCCTCTTCAATATTTTTATTCCCGAAAAAGTTCGACACCGTGCCAGCGGCGAATATCAAGTAGTCGTATTCGATTTTCCCGATCGAGGTTTGCAGCACGTCGAGTTCCGGTACAACGGCCCGTGCTTTGGCCAAGCGGAAGAAAAAGTCTTGTTTTCTGTTTTTATAAACATTGCGGAACGGGAATGCAATGGACGACGGCTCCATGCCGCCCGATGCAACTTGGTAGATCAATGGAAGGAACTGGTGATAATTGTTCTTGTCCACCAAAACTACTTGGTAACCCGAATTTTTCAGCTTGTTGGCCAATTGAAGCCCTCCAAACCCACCTCCAACAATGACAACTCTCTTTTTACTCGTTTTAGGAATGTTGAAACTCATAATGTTAGTTTATGATAATACAGTTATGTAAGTGATTCATCTCGCATGACAAATAACGTTGACGTATCAGAGTTTGCCGCCGCCGGATAGATCTTGATCTCCTTGCATGGAACGCACACAGAGTGAAATGACTCCTGTTTAGAAGCATTGCCCAAGACCTGATGATAGCAAATGTAAAATGGTAGCTCGACACGTAACAAGCAATGTTTGATGCACATCCTCTTCCTCTCCTTGCTGGGAGATGGAAAAAATTACAACCGGATGTTTCCTTGTCTTTATAATAATCCTGATACCTTGTTTTCAGAATGCAAAGATACAAATATTGCGTTGTGTTTCTGTTTGCTTTTTTATGAAATATTATCTAATGTGCTGTGTATGTGAAAGTAGATGTTTTATCAATAGCTAATATATTTTATTTATTATTTCATTCTGGTAAATTTATATTGCGGTATATTCGCCGTTTTGCTTTCTCAATGTAGCAATATTCTCTGTTCCGGTATCACTTTCCCTGACTGTTTTTTACGAATGGGATGGTAAAAAATCTGGGAGGAGTGCCTTTGTGTGAAACTAAATTTGTATGTTTGGCCTTGCTAAAATAGCGGTTGGAGGCGGAACTGCCTCCTGCAGAATATGATAAACGTTTTTCTTGTTTTTTTTTGATGAAAGCAGCAATCAATAACATCCGTCGGAAATTCATGGACTTGCTCACAAGCAATGTGGGTTCGAAGATGACAGTAAGAAAAGATTTTTCCCCCTCGGCGACTCCCCTCAAGCGCATACTTGTGGTGAGGCCCAACAGCAGGTTGGGAAATCAACTGATGCTCACCCCCTTGCTGCAGGAGATAGAGGCTGGGCTTCCCGACTGCAAAATAGACCTGTTCGTCCGGGGAAATTTGGCACCTATCCTCTTTGCCAACTACCACCAAGTGGATCGCATCATCAAGTTGCCGCCAAAGCCTTTCAAGGAACTAAGGAAGTACATCGGCACTTGGATCAATCTCCGGAAATACAATTACGACCTTGTGTTCAATGTTGATAGAGCTTCCTCGTCGGGCAGGCTGTGCACCAAATGGGTGCGTGGAAAAGCCAAGTATTTTGGTGATTCCCAGGAGCAAGCCGACAATCAGGACGCCGTTCACATGGCAAAATGGCCAGTTTATA
>MKRS01000229.1 GCA_001897035.1 Bacteroidales bacterium 45-6 | reverse complement strand
AAAAAAACCTGATTTCATAGCCAATCGCTTAATTGATGAGTACCTGTATGGCATTGATCATCCGTATGGCAAATACAGTTCTGTTGCCGCCTACAATGCTTTGCAGAGCGCACAGTTGCACTCTTTTTATAAAGATTACTATATAAATGGCAGGTGTATAATTTTTGTAGCAGGTAAATTGCCTGCTGATATTGAAAAGCAGGTAAACGATTCATTAGGAGGCTTAACTGTAAATAAATATAACCTACCGGTTATAACGCACCCTGTAAAAGCTGCAACTGAAAAAAAATACAGGATAAACAACGATGACAAAGGGCTGCAGGGCGCTATTCGCATAGCCAGCCATTTTCCTAACCGGCATCACCCTGATTTTACAAAAGCCCAGGTGGTAAATACGCTTTTTGGCGGCTACTTTGGTTCAAGGCTCATGAGCAATATACGTGAAGATAAAGGGTACACATATGGCATACACAGCTATATGCAAAACCATATGCAGGATTGTGCATGGATGATAAGCACTGAAGCGGGCAGAGATGTATGTGAAGCCACGGTTTCTGAAGTATATAAGGAGATGGAATTATTGCGTAATGAACCTGCATCAGAGGAAGAACTGTTGCTGGTAAAAAACTATCTTATCGGTACCATTCTCGGTGATCTTGATGGGCCTTTTCATATTATAGGGCGGTGGAAAAACATTATACTGAACGAGCTGGGTAATGATCATTTCTATAAAGCTATCAATGACATAAAAAGTATAACGGTTAAAGAAGTGCAGGAGCTGGCGAACAGGTATTTGCAGCCGGAGAAGTTTTATGAGTTGGTGGTGGTGTAGCTACATTAAAACAAGCCATATACAAACCATTAAGAAGTTAAGGTATAGTAAGGCTTATGCTTAACTTTCTTAACTCCTTAATGGTTCATTATAAAAATCAATAAGGTTTGCCTCGTAATAAGTAAGTAATACCTACCTTGTACCTCCGGCCCACCAAACGTTTTCGGTGTATACATAATTACCATCTCCGTATGCAGATTTTACAGAAGGATTAGCAGAAACATCAGAGTTTCCATATGTAAACCGCAGTGGGAATTTATTACTTGCATTCAGAGGGTTTTCCAGTCCGATAAAATCAGCCTCACCCATAGCTTTAAGTCTGCGATAGTCATTAAATGCCTCTGTAGATTCACCTGAAGCACCATAAAATGCAAGATATTTTTGAAGCATGATTTCTTTTAAAGCATCAGTTTCAAAACGAGGAGTTACTTCGTTGTCAAAATAATCTGTTGCCACATCTTCTGACAGATCAATACTCAATCCTAATCCATAAGAATCATTCGTTGAATTTAAAGAACGCGACAGGTTGGCAAATGCGGCAATAACAGCTTCTTTAAGTGCATCTTTTGCATCTTCATCCTCATTCATTCTCGCCAACGCTTCTGCCTTCAGGAACATCAATTCATGATAGCTTAATAATAATGTAGGAGCCGTAGTGGCATATTCAGCAACAGAAATAGGATACGTATATTGCTGTTGTATTGGAGTACCATTGGGAACGCCATCTGCTATTGCATCTTCCAGGCTTATAGCTTCAAAATTGTAATCCATAAATGCCTGTTCTCCCCTGGGATCATTTAAGGTTTTAAATTTTTTAGCAAGACTTTGACTTATTCCCAACCCGTCCCTGGCATTTGAATATCCAAAAAGCGGGTTTATATTAGCTTCTCCATCATAAATATTAAATATCAATTCCTCATCCGCACTTTCAAAAGACTTATCTATATTATCTACAACTTTGGTCAAATCGCCATCAACATCCGAGGATATTTTTAAAGTATGCATTAAATAACGTGCCTTTAAGCCATATGCTGCTTTTTTCCATAACGCTTTATTGCCACCATAAATT
>MKRS01000228.1 GCA_001897035.1 Bacteroidales bacterium 45-6 | reverse complement strand
TCTGTCCAAGTGGAAAAACAAAAATCAATTCTTGGAGATTTATTTGCTGATAAATTGTCTTCTTTGTATAATCTATGTTCGGGTTCAACTCTAATTTTCCACGCAATCCGTTTTTTATTAGATTGAAGACAATTTGTCAATTCTTTGGAAATATCTTCTTCAACCCAATTGATAGAGATAGTCTTTTTAGATTTTATGTCTGCATAGACTTCACTTAATAAAATGAAGCAACATTTTTCTAAAACCTGAATCGTGGTATTTATATATATGGGATTTAAACTTCCTGTCATTTCTGTCCTCCCATATTTGCTATTTCCATGACTAAAGAAAGAGCATCATCTATTGCTTGTGACCGTGTCCAAAAACGTTTTTGATTAGGTTTTATCAAATAAATCTTATCTGTGTCATAATAACGAAATTGTTTTTGTACATAAATGTTTTTACCCTTTTCTTGGATAGAATATTTATCTAATTCTTTTAGCAAAGGAGCTAGTTCTTTTGATTCTCTGACTTCGATTTCTTTTTGTATTTTGCCGAAATGTATAACTATCAAATTTAATGGTTCTGAACGTTGTATGTCATAAACACTTATATTTATCTTATGATTGGTTTCAGAATAAAATTCATTTAGCTCATTGGCAAGTATTTGAGCATAAGCTTTATTTTCGTCAAGAAATACCTTGTTAAATGCTATTGATTTTTCTTTTTTATAAAACAGGTCTACTGAAATATTTAGGAAATCCTCTATCATAAACTTTTCCCTGACAGAAATATCCAAAGAAGAGAGAACTACAGTTTTAATTTTTTCCTCTATTTCTAATAAACTATCTTGGAACAGTGTATCTGACTCAATAATATTTTCTATTTCCTTGTGTAGAGATATGAATTCTTTATATTCAGATTCTCTATTTTGCAATGGTAATAAATAAACTTCATTAGGTTTTATACGTTCTCTCTCTATCCCCCATGAACTGGAAATCATTAGTAAAAAATAAGCTGCAAAATCTGAGTTTAAAATAGCTGATAGTACTCGTAAACTATTTATATTTTCAGAATGTAATCCAAGAACTGTACTGTTAAAAGCTACTTTTGATTTAACAATTCCAGAGCAAAACTCATTATCCTTAAATCCTTCTTTAATTAGCAATATAGGTCCTTTATATACCTTTTTGTTTCCTAATCTTCTGAAAACATTTATAGTTGGTAATTCTGTGATGCTTTTTTTACCGTAATATTTTAAATACTCATTAATTGTATCTTTATCTCTTAGTAATGAATTAAGTTCTGTGAATGTCGTTTCTAATGTTAGATATTTTCGAATCCTTTCTGGACGAATAAATAGCAATTTGGAGATTTCATCATCTACGATAGGCTTAATTGTTGATTTATTTAGAGGCTGTAATCCTACGCCAAAGTCTATACTATTAGTTTTAATAAAATTCTTTACATTATTTGACATATTTGACAATCTATTTATCAAATAGAAATCACCAATATTTCCCCACATTGCAATTTTCCAAATCTTTGTATTTGGAATTTGGCATTCAGCACGCGGAAGGAATTTTACATCTGTACTATCTATTACAACACCATCTATTAGATTAGATTTTATATACGTTTTTGGAGCCCAATATTCAATTGTGGCAGAAGGCTTTTGGGGCTGTTTATTTTGAAAATATGCAATACAGATGGGGCCAACGGCAGAAGTAAATAGTTGTCCACCAAAATTTTTAGGAACCTTTCTAAAAATAGATAGGTTGTAAACTTTTTCTACATAGTTCTCATTAAATAACCATTTCCTAAAATTCTGAAAAGGGGTTTCTGTATTAGTTAAAACTTTTGTATTGAAAATTAAAGCAATACTCCCTGCTGGACAAAAATCAACAGATTTATGAATAAATGG
>MKRS01000227.1 GCA_001897035.1 Bacteroidales bacterium 45-6 | reverse complement strand
AGGAACTCAACCAGCGGCGGCAGATATGCAGTTGCAGGCACCCGTTCGGGAATCGGGAGCACAAATACTGGCACCGGCACCTACGGCGGAAGAAGGGCCAGCGCGTATGGCGGCACCTCTGGCAACGACCAGACTAACAACAGCGGAGGATCTTATGTGTACAGGAGAGCATCCAGCGGATCATCGTACGACGCATCGCAACCAAGTGCCCGCACACGCATGAGCACGTCTTCTTCCGACCAGACAACAAGAAGCAGTGGAAATTCCGGTTATGTTTATCGCCGCGGATCGGGTTCTAACGAGCCTTCATCCAATTCCGGCAGAACTTATTCGGCACCAGCTCCGACAACCAGAAGCAGTTCCACCTATTCTGCACCTGCACCGAGCAGGAGCAGCGGCTCTTATTCCGCACCATCAAGCGGAGGTGGAGGACGTAGCAGCGGCGGATCATTCGGCGGCGGCGGTGGCGGCGGTGGCGGACGCGCAAGCGGCGGACGAAGATAAACATTGTTAAATCCAAGCTGTTTTTTCTAAACTTCAAACACAAAAGGAGCATTTTAGTGAAAATCATCTTTTCACAAATGCTCCTTATTAAATAGCTTGTGAATTGTAAATCTGCAAATTCCTACATCGTAAATCATACATCATAAATCGTAAATAAGATGAAACGCAATATTTTTCTTATCGCCTTAATTGCTGCATCATCAGCAACTTTGTATGCACAAAATGAGTTGGATGTGTATAAATTGTCCCACAATGACTTGACGGGAACCGCTCGTTCCGTCGCCATGGGAGGGGCCTTCGGTGCTCTTGGAGGAGATTTGAGCGGGGTAGCCATCAATCCGGCTGGCATCGCCGTTTACAAAAGCTCCGAATTTGTGACAACGCTCAATTTTCAAAAGGCAAACACCCAAACCACCTTTCCCAACGGCCTTGACATGAAGGACAACAAGTTCAAATTCAGTCTTAACAACCTGGGATATATCGCTTCTGTCCCCATCGACAACGAAGATGTTCCCCGGATTAACTTTGGCTTCGCTTACAACCGGTTGAAGAATTTTGATACAAAGTACAGGATGGGCGGCGGAAGCCAATCCTTCTCATTGACAGACTATATAGCGGCAAAATCTTACGGTGTATCAAGAACCAACTTGTCCAATTCGGTCACACCGGATGGCTTTAACCCTCCAAGTGGGACGCCCTGGCTCTCCGCATTGGGATGGAACAGCTACCTCATGAACTACAAGGGATTGGATGGCAATGGCAAACCCAATTACGAAGGTTTACTTCCTCAAGGAAAAACAATTTCCCCTTGGCTTGATGTGGAAGAGAAAGGTGCGATAGACAAATACGACTTCACCGCAGGAACTACTATCGCTGACAAATTAAGCATAGGTTTGACCCTCTCGGTGACCGACATTAGCTACAGAATGCATTCAAATTATGAAGAGGATCTTGACAAGGATAATTTTTATTACCTTGAAAACGAGTTGAAGACCGAAGGTAGCGGATTCCAATTCAACCTTGGACTGATCTACAAGCCTGTAAATGCACTGCGCTTAGGATTTTCCTACCAATCTCCCACCTGGTATTCGATGACGGATTATTATGGTGCGTCAATGACGGACCAATTAAACGGTTTTGTGAAAGACCCAAACTACAAGCTCGGCACAACCGACACGGGCGTTGGCTCTGCAGATTATAACATGCGCACACCCGACAAATACACGTTCAGCATTGCTGGCGTTATTGGTCAAACAGCCATCCTGAGTGCCGACTACGAGTTGACTAATTATAAAAACATGAAATTGTCCGACGACAACGATCCCACCTGGACAAGTAACCAGAAGATGTTCATCGGCGAAGACTTCAAGGCCGCAAGCACATTGCGCTTGGGGGCTGAAG
>MKRS01000226.1 GCA_001897035.1 Bacteroidales bacterium 45-6 | reverse complement strand
GGCGTCCCTTTTGCGCACCAAAAGCAGCGAAGGTCGCGCCGAACAACCTTGCCGCAATGGACGCAGAGGTCTCCCGCTTTCCAGTCTGGAGGTTGCGGGAGACTACATTCTTCGCAGACGGCGCGCATCGCTTAGCGCAGTCGCCGGACGCGACCCCAGAGATCTTCTTTCTCGGCTTCCGACATGGCAGCGAGCCGCGAAGGGATTTGATCCTTTGCAATGCCTTCTCGTTTGAGGTGGATTGCCAGATCGAGCTCGCCCATGGGGACGAACTGCGCGCCACAGTTTCGACAGAACCGGCCGGGGCCGCTGGCGCCGCACCAATAGCAGGACAGGATGGGCTCGGCCTGCTTGCCACAGGAGATACAGAGGTCGCCGCTTTCGTAGTCTTTGGGCTGCTTGGTTCCGCAGTGAATGCAGTAAACGGCATCTGGGGATTCCACGACAACCTTGGCAGTTCCGTTAGTGGGGCTGCCAAGGGAGTGGCCGAGGGCCCATTCGAGGACGGTTTGGGCGGTTCCTTCCTCCAAGTCGGGGATCAGCCCGCGGAGGGTGGCCACATCACCCACGGTTTTGAAGTCGTCTCGCGAGTTGATGCCGACATTTGAAAAGGCTGCAATTTGGTCATCCGATAGACCCTTTGATTTCAAGATATTCGTCTCAAGAACTGTAAAAGCTTCCGCCATTGAATTTCCTCTACCCATTAAATGTAAACAGTAAGTCTTACAGTTACCTTTTTGTGGCGATAAGACGCGCGGGGATAGGTCGATTGCGGGGGAGTTGTATGCTGTAGGGCTCCAATGCGTTTCACCGTATTTTTATTGGGAATTGCCCTTGGAGTTGCTCCGGGGATAGCGAAGGGCGAGACGGCAATAGAGGCGTTGGCGCGCCGGGTGCTCAAAGAGCGAGCAAGAGACTTTCGATTCGAGACTCTGACCGCGGGGGACAAAGACAGTTTCGAGATTGAAGCGGTGGGAGACAAGATCGTCATTCGCGGCAACACTCCTGTCTCGCAGGCATCGGGACTGTTCGAGTACCTCAAAGACTTTGGACTTTGCGACGTGAGTTGGACGGGTTCCCAAGTAGCTTTGCCGAAGGTGTTGCCCAAACCCGCTTCCCTGGTGCGACGGGCCACGCTTTTCGACCAGCGGTACTACCTAAACTTTTGCACCTTTAATTACACGATGTCCTTTTGGGATTGGCGGCGGTGGGAAAAGGAACTGGATTGGATGGCGCTCAACGGGGTGAATCTGGCGCTGGCGGGGCAGATAGGTCAAGAGGCAGTCTGGCAGCGGACGATGACGCGGCTGGGGCAAACGGATGAGGAGATTCGGCAATTCTTACCCGGTCCCTGCTTTGGCGCTTGGTGGATGATGGGAAATCTGCAAGGGTGGGGTGGGCCGACTCCGGCATGGTGGATTTCTCGCCAAGTGGAACTTGAGAAGAAGATTCTCAAGCGAATGCGGGAACTTGGGATTGAGCCGGTCATGGCGGCGTTTTATGGAAATGTTCCCTCGACGTTGAAGGGTCACTATCCCGAGTCACAGTTCGTCTCGACGGGCAAGTGGTTTGGGTACGAGCGGCCCGATATGATCTTGCCGAACGATCCGCTGTTTGCGAAGGTCGCGGCGACGTTTTACGAAGAGCAGAGAAACCTTTTTGGGGATGCAAAGTACTTCGCGGGAGACCCTTTCCACGAAGGCGGCGTGGCGAAGGTGGATCTGAAGGCAACGGGTGGGGCGATTGAGCGAGCGATGCAAGAGGCTCGGGCGGGAGCCACTTGGGTGCTTCAAGCCTGGGGCAACAACCCTCACGACGAAATGCTGGCGGGCACTACCCCCAATCGAACGCTCATTTTGGACCTGCGAGGTGAGGCCGGCGGGCGGGATGAGAAGCGGAAAGCATTC
>MKRS01000225.1 GCA_001897035.1 Bacteroidales bacterium 45-6 | reverse complement strand
CGAGCTGTAAATCTGCGAAGCATATTTGTCGATGGGATTTTCCAGTTCCTCTATCTTGGGCATGTAGCCGATCGCTCCCAGCGAAATAAGGGTGAATACCAGTATGGTTGTGGCGATAAATAGTCCGAATCCCCACCACAACACCTTCACGATGCGCTTTGAATGGGGGGTATTTGTGTTTGCTGTATTTTTTGTCATAAATCTTCTACTATATCTTAACTTGGAACACAGAGATATTTGCCTGCAAAAATACATAAAAGCATTGACAGATCGATGTTTTTTCCTGAACTTGTGAAGGTGTTCAGGCCTGGACAGGCCAAGAAGCCAGTCCGGAGTTTGCTATTCAACAAGCAATACGTCGTTCCAGTGTTCTGAAAGAGGTTTGCAGATTCTCTTTTTTTTTCCGTAATTTGAACGAATTTTCAAAAAGAAGAGATTTAAAATCACGATGTGCGATATACGATGTCCATTGTCAATCGTAATCGTCAATCATTAACTAATTGATATGTTATCGGATATTGAAATTGCCCGCAGTGTAGAAAAGGTAGAAATCAAAGAAATCGGAGCAAGGATAGGCATCGGCGAAAAGAACCTCCACAATTATGGGAAGTTCATCGCCAAAGTGCCGGTTTCGCTGATTAACGAAAAGAGAGTAAAAGAATCCAACCTGATATTGGTGACAGCCATCACCCCCACGAAAGCGGGAATTGGCAAGACCACTGTTTCGGTAGGGCTGGCGCTTGGATTGAGCAAATTGGGAAAACTAACTATCCCTGCTTTGCGCGAGCCTTCCCTTGGTCCGTGTTTCGGGATGAAAGGCGGGGCTGCCGGAGGAGGTTATGCGCAAGTGCTTCCGATGGAGGATATTAACCTGCATTTTACCGGTGATTTTCATGCTATTACATCTGCCCACAACACTCTGACGGCATTGCTGGATAACTATATCTACCAAAACCGAGGTACGCTCAAGGGTCTGAAGGAGGTGCTCTGGAAACGGGTACTGGATGTGAACGACCGCAACCTGCGTAACGTGGTGACGGGCTTGAACGGGCTCACCAACGGCGTGCCTGCCGAATCGGGTTTCGACATTACGCCCGCTTCCGAAATCATGGCCATTCTATGCTTGTCGGAAAATGCAGACGACTTGAAACGCCGCATCGAGAATATCCTTCTTGGCTATACCCACGAAGACAAGCCTTTTTGGGTGAAAGACCTCGGCGTAGCCGGTGCGTTGACCGTATTACTGAAGGATGCAATTCACCCCAATTTGGTGCAAACCACCGAAAACACGCCGGCATTTATCCATGGCGGCCCATTTGCCAACATTGCGCATGGATGTAATTCGGTGATAGCCACAAAAATGGCCATGAGTCATGCCGACTATGTGATTACCGAGGCGGGGTTTGGGGCCGATCTCGGAGCCGAAAAATTTTACAATATCAAATGCCGCAAATCGGGGCTTCGCCCCAAGGCGACGGTGGTGGTGGTGACGTCGCAAAGCTTGAAGATGCACGGAGGCGTGCCTGTGGAAGACATCAAGAAGCCCAATCCGCAAGGTTTGGCAAATGGGTTCAAGAATTTGGACAAACATATTGAGAATCTTCATACCTTTGGGCAGAACCTGATTGTCACTTTCAACAAATTCTTCTTCGACACGCAGGACGAAATCGATTTGTTGGCCGCACATTGCAAGGAGCAAGGCGTTGGTTTTGCAGTGAACGATGCCTTTGCAAAAGGCGGCGAAGGCGCCATAGAGTTGGCCAAGGAAGTGGTGAAAATGGTGGAGAACAATCCGTCGAAACCGCTCCACTTTACGTACAAGGATAGCGATTCGATAGAGACAAAAATAGGCAAGATTGCCAAATACATCTATGGGGCAGGCAGTGTGGAATATTCCGACAAGGCCAAGAAAG
>MKRS01000224.1 GCA_001897035.1 Bacteroidales bacterium 45-6 | reverse complement strand
CTTTCATGCAAGGTCATAACACGCAGTCGAACAACAATACAACAATTACCAACAGCCTTGAGTATTTGAAGGTGGACGGTGTCAACAACTCCACAAAGTCTATCTCGAATTATTTGAGTGCGGATTATAATTTCGACAATAAATATTTCCTAGCAGGAGCCTTGAGCGTGGACGGTTCTTCGAGATTTGGTAAAGAAACACAAAGCGGCTTCTCCTTGTTTGGAAGAAGTTGGGGTGTGTTCCCTTCCATCTCCGCCGGCTGGAACATCTCTTCCGAGCGATTTCTTAAAAATGCGAAGTTTATCGACTTCTTGAAATTCAGAACTTCATACGGATTGACCGGAAATGATGGTATCAAGGATTATGCCTCCATGGCCTATTTCTCGATTGTCCAATTTATGGATCGGGCAAGTGGTCTGGTTCTTTCCAATCTTGAAAATTCCAAAATACAATGGGAAACTACAGCGAAAGCCAGTGCTGGAATGGATTTTAATTTGTTCAACAGTCGGGTGACTGGTAATTTCGACGTGTATTCCAGTAAGACATCCAACTTGCTTATGCTGAAGGATCTTCCGGAAGTAACAGGTCTCGGGAAATACTGGGAAAATGGAGGTGAACTCACTAACAAGGGCTTTGAGGCTTCGTTGAATTTCAAAGTGTTGAACCTCAATGCTCTCAAATGGGAGTTGGGATTCAGCGTTGGCCATTACAAGAACAAGATCACTTCTCTTCCCTTTGGAGATTACACCACGTCAGTCTATGGCGGGGAAGTTTTAACCAGTGTGGGTAATCCGGCTGGTGTGTTTTACGGATACAAGACCAAAGGGGTTTTTGCCACTACCGCAGATGCGGCGGCCTCAGAACTCAAAATATTGAATACCAATGGATCCTATACTAATTTTAGTGCGGGAGACGTCATTTTCGACGATGCCAAGAAGGATGGGGTTATCGATAGCAAGGACAAGCAGGTGATTGGCAATCCAAATCCTGATTACTATGGTACGATTTTTACGAAGATTGCGATCAAGAAGTTTACTGTCAGCGCATTGTTCTCGTACTCCTATGGTAACGATGTGTATAACTACCAAAGAAGCATCTTGGAATCAGGGGCTGATTACAGCAACCAGACAGCCGCCATGCTTAACCGCTGGACAGCCGAAGGGCAAACGACCTCGCAGCCCAAAGCCTACTATGGCGACCCCATGGGGAATGCCCGCTTCTCAGATCGTTGGATAGAAGACGGATCTTATATCCGCCTCAAAACCTTGTCCGTGGCATACAATGTCCCCATCAAGAATAACTTCATCAATGGATTTACGGTGTGGGCATCGGCCAACAACCTGGTCACCTGGACGAAGTATCTGGGATTGGATCCGGAGTTCTCGGCAAGAAACTCCGTGTATTACCAAGGGGTGGACGCCGGTCTGGTGCCACCTACGAAAAGCTTCTTCTTGGGAGTCAACTTTAATTTGTAAAATACTGGCAGTTATACATGCACAAAAAATAATCGTATGAAAAGTATAAAGAAAATAATATTGTCCTTGATCCTTGCTCCCACACTCTTGGTGGGATGCAACGACCTCTTGGATGTGAATTCCGAGAGAACGGCTTCTCCCGACGAATACACTCTCGGTGCGGCAAACGACACCCTGTATTCCATGTTTTCAGTTTTTGGACAGTTGCAGAAGTTGGCTCAAAACTATGTGTTTTTGGGTGAGCTCAGGGGCGACCTGATGGACTTGACTGACAAATCGGACTTGTACCTCAAGCAGATAAACAATTTTGAAGTTTCTTCCGATAATCCCTACACCAAAATAAAGGATTATTATGCAGTTATCAACAATTGCAACTACATCATCCAGAAATTGGACACGAACCGTGTGGTGGGTGCACAAAAGGTGATGTTGAAGGAA
>MKRS01000223.1 GCA_001897035.1 Bacteroidales bacterium 45-6 | reverse complement strand
TGGATTCAACGTATCAACGCCGCAGCCCGTTTGGAAGGTTTTTCCTATTCTCGCTTGATGGGAGCACTTCACAAGAATGGAATTGAAATCAACCGCAAGGTTCTTGCCGATTTGGCTATGAACCATCCCGAAGCTTTCAAAGCTATCGTTGACAAAGTAAAATAAGGCAAAGAGCCTTTTTTATACAGGCAAAATGGAAATCTCAAAATTGGGGTTTCCATTTTTTTCATACTCGGCTATTTTGTTTCTGAAAATAAAAATTAATTTTGCAGGCGATAGCCATGCCCTTGGCGCATATACCAAAACAACACAAACTGATCTACTCACGTTGAAAATATGGATAACACTGAAAAATACGACCTGTTGGCTGGGGGTAATGGCAGTCTGGCGTCTTCCATGGGCATATTGCCGCGGAGTGCCGATTTTCTCTTTTCCGGAAGCCGCATCAAGGAGTCGCTCGGAAGATGCCCGGATTTTGATTTGCTTTCCTTCAAAGAATCGAAGGTTGAACTGTCTGGAATTCAATTGCAAGGCTACGTTGCCGTGATCGGGTACAAGGCAATGCGGTTTGACGTGAATTTGCGCATTCTCGGCACGGAAGGATTGGACTTGCATGACTACGGCTTCGCCAATTCGATAGACGATGGTTCGATGACTGCGGCTTCCATGCAAAAGTATTTGCTGGATACATCGGTGTATTTCAGTTCCGACCCTTTGGCTTCCTTCCATTTCCAATTGAAGGTTATGGATGCCATAGTTGCCGATGCAAGCTTAGTGATCGATTCGATGTCCTACCGGTTGTTGTCGGCAAAATGGCTCAAGCTGGCCGCGGCCTCCTCGGTACCCCCTTCTCCCGAGTATTTGTTCACGATCCATGCCGTTTACGACGAAGACAAGAGCAACGGAGGCAAGCGGCAATATTGGCTTCATACACATGGGCTGCACCGTTGCGGCACGGTTGAATTGGAAATTCTGAATTTTGACGACGGGGCCGATCAGATGAATACCTTGATAAGCATGTCCGTCAAAAAATTCCTGTCCGACCCCCCTCTGGAAAAAGAGAAGTTCACCATCGGATATGACGGATTGGGAATAAATTTGGCCTGGCTGAGGTGGGAAGAAGCCCTGAAGGAAATGCCGGACAGCGTTTTGGGCGGATTGAACGACCGAAAAGGGGAGGGCAATGTTCATGCCGAACCGTCGGGTATTTTGCTTGGCGTGGAAGATGGGGAGTTTGTCTCACCCCAGATATATAATTCGGCAATTTCGGAAAATCCCATTTTCTACATCACAACAGAAGAAACTAACCGGATGAGCGCTCTGGCAAAAGAGCGGTTTCCTTATTTTGAACGTGCTTTCGATTACGAGCTCAAGAAAAAGGAGAAACGCCCCTTCTTCAAGAACCTGTTTGCCAAGCAGCGGAACGACGGGGAGGAATGGTCATTTCTTGTCAAAATGGGCCTTTATGTGGGCCGGGGTGAAGCGGAGGACGAAAGGGAGCATTTGTGGTTTGAAGTGCAAGCGATAGGGAAAGGCAATGTGGACGGGAAATTGTTGAACCAGCCCTATTGGATCGACGGTCTCAACGAAGGCGATGTGAAAAGCTATTCGCTCAGCCTGCTGACAGACTGGGTGATTTATTCGCCGGACAACACCTACACGCCAGATTCTTCCTATTTGCTGGATGAAGTCGGTCATAAGTGAGGCCTTGTCCCGCAATTGCAAAAACGGCACTTGGGTAAACAACGGTTGAATATCTGTTTCGCGTGCAGAAAGCGAAGGAGCTATTGGCCGTCCCTGACAATAAAATAATGTTTTTTACCGTTATCTATTGATAGAGATAAACCTTCGGGGGTATCCTCACGGGTTTTCGCAAAGAAAATAAATTGTCACGGGCAATGTTTTCAAAGGACAT
>MKRS01000222.1 GCA_001897035.1 Bacteroidales bacterium 45-6 | reverse complement strand
ATTCTTCGAGAATTTCGTAGACATGATCAAAACGATGAATAGTAAATACTTTCCAACAGGATTCTAAAGCTTTGCCAGCTGTTTTAAGAATTTGTTTGCCACCGGGATGATTTTCAACAAATGCACTTATGTCATAAACGCCGTCTTTATACGCGAGCCAATATCCTAAGAAAAGAAGACAATCAATTGAATAGATTGCTTTCGATCTACCAGTTTCTTTGGTTGTATGTTTAGCAACGTCGGACATTGAATAAGTCGGCAACGACGGTTTTCGTATGCCGATTTCGACCGGTCGATCTGAGTCAGCATGAACTGTCGAGAAAAGATAACCTATTTTTCAAACGAGAGAGAAAAAAAAAGGGCGCGGCCAGTCAAGGACTTTTTTGTAAACGAAAAACGATCGTCGAACCTGAAAGTAAAGTACTTGTAACAGTTGCAGCAAGAAATTGAGTCTTTGTTGTTTGACTAAAAATCGAACTTAAACGTGATCTCATGTTTACTAATTAGGCCCCAAACAGACAGAACGAGATAAAACTAAATTCACCAATCGAATGAACAGAAACGATAAAACAGACTTAAGTCATCTTTTCGAGACGAATTAACGATAATGCGCCAATGATATGACATATCGTTGAACGAATAAAACATAAACATACGGCGCCGCGTATATAGTCGTTTCTTCAAGGAGGCACGTGTGCACAAAGAATGTCCGCCATGTTAAATTTCGACGTCAAAAACGAAAATGAATCTTTTTCACTGTTTTCGTTCATTTTATTCAATAAAGATACTTTATGGTGTTCGATTTTTTAGTTCAGAATGAAACCAGCTTGTGTTCAACTCGTTTTATCGTCGAACAACAGCGCTAATTCCATGGAATTGATGCACGATCTGCACTTGTAAACTTTTTCGAGCGAAATCCTTTGTAAACTTTTTTGTTCTTTATCAATAAATTATTTATCTCGTATGGATCATACAATATAAACAATTCGTTGAATTATTATCAAAAACTAAAATCAAATTCTCGAGGATACTTATTAAACAGATTTATGGACAACTTTTTCAATTTTTTCTACTATCGCACACGATCGTACCTCAATGACATCTGTCCATTCTTTGCTCTTTTTTGTATCCATCAGAGGGAATTTTCTGCAATTTCATTGGAGAATTATCCTCTCGGTGTGGACGATCAGTGAAATAAAACAAGAATTAAGGAAAATCACCCCACACACTTACACCGGAATTTAAACAAAACATAAGTTTATTAAATAATTCGAAGGTTATCAAAATTAAAAGTATTAACAACAAAACTCAGGAAAAATGATTACGAACAAAGATGATTCTCGCTATTACGATAGTAATAACGACACAAACCGAGAAGGTCACACATCATCGCCAAGGAAAACAATCAATATCGGCCCAAGAGAACAAAACTCACGTCCGGTGTATTCTTCTTCCAACGATGGTATTGTGAAGAAAAAACGTCCACGCGTTGGAGATGCATCTCGTGTGAACCCAACCCGCGAACAAAACTACAACAATGGAGGCGGTTACGATCGTCCTCAGGGTCAAAGAGATTACGACAACCGCCGTCCGAGCAACAACTATTCGGAAGGTCGTCCTTCGTATTCCAACCAACGCAATTACGAACAACGCGGAGAAGGCCGTCCATCGGCTGGAAGGAGTTATGGAAATAACAACAGCTACAACAATAATGGCGGCGGCGGTTACAACAACAATAGAGGAGGTGGATACAACGGCGGCGGCGGATACAACCGCGGCAACAACTCCTACAACGACAGACGTCCGAACACAGGAGGCCCAGGAAGGCCTTCGCAAGGAGGAGGGCAATACAGCGGCGGTCCTAAACGGAAGCCCATGCTCAGCAAACCTGTCAAATACAAGGAGGATATCGATCCGAACACACCGATCCGCTTGAACAAATATTTGGCAAACGCCGGAGTTTGCTCACGCCGTGAGGCCGACACCTTCATCGAGGCAGGTGTTGTAAAGGTGAACGGACAAGTGGTGAACGAATTGGGAGCAAAGGTGCTACGTGGCGACTTGGTGACATTTCACGACGATCCAGTAAAATTGGAGAGTAAGGTGTATGTGTTGCTCAACAAGCCAAAAAACACCTTGACAACTTCTGACGATCCTAAAAACCGCAAAACGGTGATGGACTTGGTGAAGAACGCTTGTCCCGAACGCATTTTCCCTGTGGGACGCCTCGACAGAAACACCACAGGTGTGCTTCTGTTGACCAACGACGGCGACCTGGCTTCCAAATTGATGCACCCGAAGTATAAAAAGAAAAAGATCTACCAAGTGACGCTCGACCGCGATGTGGCCATGGAAGACATGCAGATGATCGCTGACGGGATCGAACTGGAAGATGGTGAAATACATGCCGATTCGATTGCCTATGTAGCTGAAGACGTGTTCAACGAAGTGGGAATCGAAATCCATTCCGGACGCAACCGATTGGTGAGACGTATCTTCGAAAAATTGGGCTACCACGTGATCAAACTCGACCGGGTTTTATTCGCCGGATTGACCAAGAAAAATCTTCCGAAAGGAAGATGGAGATACCTCAACGAACAGGAGGTAAACATGCTTCGCATGGGTGCGTTTGAATAAATTTTAGACAACTAAATAAATTACAAAACACAGGGTGCCTGTCCTTTCGGAGAGGGAAAGGGAGTCCCTGTGAAAGGAACGATAGAGATGGAACAGATTCGCAGAACAAAGGTAGTTGACCTCCTGCAATTGGAGGATTTTGGAACTACGGTCAACGTGAAGGGGTGGGTGAGAACCCGCAGAGGTAACAAGCAAGTGAACTTTGTGGCACTAAACGACGGTTCCACCATCCATAATATCCAGGTTGTGATTGATCTGGGGAAATTTGACGAGGAGTTCCTCAAGCCCATTACCACCGGTGCTTGTATCAATGTGAACGGTACCTACGTGGCCTCCCAAGGCAAAGGGCAGAAAGGGGAAATCCTTGCAACAGCGATCGAGGTATTCGGCACGGCCGACCCGGCCACCTATCCCTTGCAAAAGAAGGGACACTCGCTCGAATTTCTCCGCGAAATTGCCCATTTACGTCCCCGGACAAATACCTTTGGTGCCATCTTGCGTATCCGCCACCACATGGCATACGGTATTCATAAATATTTCAACGACAAAGGATTTTTCTATTTCCATTCGCCCATCATCACCGCATCCGACTGCGAAGGGGCGGGATCCATGTTCCAGGCAACAACCTTGGACTTGAACAATATCCCCCGTGACGAATTCGGAGAAGTGAATTTCAAAGAAGACTTCTTTGGAAAACAGGCTAACCTGACTGTTTCGGGACAATTGGAAGGCGAACTTGGAGCCATGTCGCTGGGTGCGATCTACACCTTCGGCCCAACCTTTCGGGCAGAAAATTCCAACACTCCCCGCCACTTGGCCGAGTTTTGGATGATTGAACCGGAAGTGGCTTTCAACGATGTGAACGACAACATGGATTTGGCGGAAGATTTCCTCAAATATTTGATTGCTTATGCGTTGGAAAACTGCAAGGACGACATCGAGTTCCTGAACGAAATGTTCGACAAGGAGCTGGTCGAACGCTTGAACTTTGTTTTGAATAACGATTTCGTACGTCTCACCTACACTGAAGGGGTGGAAATATTGGAAAAATGCGGCGAAAAGTTTGAGTTCCCGGTGTATTGGGGAGCGGACTTGCAGTCGGAACACGAGCGCTTCTTAGTGGAAAAACACTTCAAGCGTCCCGTCATTTTGACTGACTATCCGAAAGAAATCAAGTCGTTCTACATGAAGCAAAATGAAGACGGAAAAACCGTGCGTGGGATGGACGTGCTTTTCCCAAAAATCGGGGAAATCATCGGAGGATCGGAACGTGAATCGGACTACGACAAGCTGATGAAACGTGTGGACGAACTCGGGATGAACGTGGATCCGATCTGGTGGTACATTGAGTCCCGCAAATTCGGAACAGCCCCTCACTCTGGATTCGGCCTCGGATTCGAACGCCTGATCTTGTTTGTGACTGTGATGGCCAATATCCGCGACGTGATTCCTTTCCCACGGACGCCAAACAATGTGGAGTTCTAAAGACACACCAACAATTTTTGAGATTCTATATCCATGGCGGGCATCTGAACAAAGATGCCTGCCATTTTTATTTTAGCACTAAGTTCGCCCTAAACGATTCAAACAATGACATCAATAAGGAGCCAGCCAGCGGCCTACAACTCCCTTACGACATAAGGGGGACGGTTTTGCGATTATATATAGATCGATTCCGAGGCCCCGTCATTCGGGAGCTTCCAAATATCCATGGGAAAGCATGAATTCCCTGAAAGGCTTGTTGTGTTCGCTCAAAACGAGGCATTTCTTGAGAAAGAGCGAACCCCTGTTTCGCAAGTCTTCGAGGTGGGCAATCGATTTGGCAAACAAGGCCGCATCGACCCATTTTTCTTGATGGATGTATTCCCCCAAAAGGCTTTCTATGATTTTCGGATGAGATGGGTAGGTGGAATGTGCTTGCTTCAAGACTGCCACCTTTTGCTCCACAGACGGAATGTACTTCAATATGGAAAGAAATTCAAAAGGCTTATATCGTTGGGGGTGAGCGCATAGATTTTCGATACGCTCGTTGAGCATCAAATTCTTAAACACCGAGAAAAACCGGAAATCAGTCGGGCGGTTTTCGTCTGATATTTTAGGTAATGGGAATCTACTGTCTGTTTCCATTTCTATGCAATTGGGTATTTGCGGTGTACATTTCGAATGATTTTGTGGTGATGAATTATAAATTAGTCTCTGATACCATATATGTATTCGCAGCTCGTTGGGAGAAAACAAGTAAGTACCAGCTAACATAACCGGCGCAAATTCGTCGTTTTCTCTAATCTAATTCCATCGTGAGAAATGATCGGCAGATGATTTCCAAAACATGATCTCTGGCATCGCAAAAAGCTAAGATATCTTTTTTCTCTGCTCGATTTGAACTACTTTTCTTTTTGAATTTCCTACAAGAACAAAGGGCCTTTTGCCTTTCCGTTACCTTCCAAGTAACGGAAAGGCAAAATATACCGCTTCTTATTGTATATTAAGCAGGTAATTGCGTCTTTGAATCGTATCAAAAAGTATTCATTTTACGTCAACATTATTCACTTAAAACTTTATGATTTATCAATTTTTCGGGCTTACTCATAAGCCACAGGCTTCCACTTAAAGGACTTTCTCCTCTTTACACGACTCAGATCTTTATGTCTTTTTTCCATGACTAAACTTATCACACTGCGGTTCGCTTTGCTGAGGGTTTTATTTTCAAAGGCGGCCAAATAGGTATAAGTCACCTTCTCGGATGCATGCCCCAATGACTCGCTGATGATCGCCACCGGCACTCCTTGCCGATAGGCTGCCGTTGCCCATGAATGGCGAGCTACATAGGAGGTGAGGTTCACCTTCAAGTTCAGCAAGTCGGAAAGCTTTTGCAGGTGCAGGTTGTAACATCTCAGGGCGTTCTGGTACTGCCTGTATCCCAATTCCCCATCCTCAGTCACGAAGGGCAGCAAATATGCCGATCCTTTTCTTGAAGAAGCGTATTTACGGAGTATCTCTTGTGCGCAAGGTTCGATTTGCACGGTCAGGAGTCGCCCTGTTTTAGATCGGCGATACCTGATTACCCCTTTCGACACATCTGTCTTCTTAAGCCGGATCAGGTCCACAAAGGGGATTCCCCTGAGATAGAACGAAAGGAGGAAGACATCGCGTGATTTTTCCAAGGAAGGGTGTTTCCTCAAGTCGGCTTCCCGGATGGTCCGGATCACGGATGTGTCCACAGCTCGCTTTTCGGCCGTGTCGGTACCAGTGAATACTTCTTCGAATAAGGTGGAACTCATTTCCATCAGACCTTGTTGCACAGCCTGGTTGCAGATGGAGCGGAGCATCCGCAGGTAGAGGGAGACGGTGTTTCTCCTGCAACCAGTAGCCACAAGGTGTTGCTCGTAGGATTTCAAAAATGCAGGCGTGATCCGGTCAAAGGTGATTGTGTGGTTTCCAGCAAAACCCGCCAACCTGCGGATAGAACTCATGTAGGCTCTTGCCGTGCCATGCCGTTGGTTAGAGATAAGATCTTCGACAAGCGATGCGGCAAATTCTTCCAATAGCCTCATCCCTGAATTTGTCTTTGTTGTTTCAATCATTTTCATTCGTAATATAGGACATCAAATTAAAAATCAAAATTAGCAAAAAGAAAGCTATGCTTCGAGTCCAATAGAAAATGAGCGACCGATACTCGCCTAAAACATTCACAATAAAGCTTAAATAGGGTATGTTCTTTTCAGTTATTCAATCTTTTGGAGGGGAACACCTCAGAATCTCCACCTCAAATAGGTCATCACGTCTATCCGGTGGCTGGCATCAATTTCTTCGAGGTCAGAGCCAATGGTGCTCCTGTCGAAGTATTTTATCAGACCGGCCTTGATAGCCAGGGAGAGATTGCGGAGAATATCGCATTTCCCCGAAACGGCAAGCCTCATCCCCTTCCCATAAAAAGAGGGCATGTAGAAGCTATTGACAATGTTTTGTTCCCTCGAATACACTCTCACTGAGTAAGAATCGGCGTCGAAGTATCCAGCAGACAGATCCGACTGCCATTTCCTATGACTTTCCCATGAAACCAACTGAGATATCATCCAACCTTGCTCCATCGAGAAATGCTCCACTCGATAGCTATTCCAATCGAGGATAGTGCGCAGGGTGAGGGTTTCGGAAAGTGCTTTGAATGCTTGTAGCAGCACCTTGTGCTGGCGGTAGGGAATGACGGAGGTAGTTTTGTCGTCGGGATATTTTGCGTTGGTCTCCCTTTCGTGGAATCGATAACGCAGATCGAGATGGAAGCTGGAGTTATAACGATAGAGACCTTGCACAAAATAATCGAACGAATGTGAAGGTGCATTGAGGGTGTATTTCAGCCACGGAAAGGAAGCGACATCGGCGTACATCGCTATCCGTAATTTGGCGAAAGGGGAAAATTGCGATCCGAGATACCATCCCGATTCGTTCTGCACACTCGATCCATCCGAAAAAGCGTTGGCATATCCCGCTTGGTAGGAGCGGCTGTACTGGCGTTGCAGCAATGAGAGCGAAACCCCTTGTTTGGGGTAGAAGTTCACCGCATTGAGGGTGGCCATCGATCCGTTTTGGCTCATCGCGCATTCCCCGGAAAAGGAAAAACGACTAAAACGGTATGAATAATCGATGCTGCTGTTCAGATTGCTTTTTCCCCGGAAATAAAAACGGTTGTATTCCTGAAAGTTCGGCTGGTATGGTTTGTCGTATTGATAATAAAGCATGCTTGCCCCAAGCAGGAAACGGTCTCTCTGAAATTGGAGGTTGGCTCCCGCCACTTGTTCCAGCACATTTCCTGCCTTCGAGCGTTCCAATTGCGTGCGGTGGTAGCCGTCGGTCTTGAAGGAGGTTATCAGGGTATCTCCCGAAAGATTGCCGTCTATCTTGTTGCAGGAATAGAATGCCGTGAGGGTGAAGTCGTCCAAGGCGTATGCGGCGGCAATTCCTCGGAAAAAGTCCGATTCGGCAGTCGAAGAATGCCTTGTGGGTAGGGCTGTCCTCTTTGTGATGGTGGTTGTGGCGGATGTCTTGCCCAAGGAGAAGTTGTTGTTCAATACTAATCCCTGCCCAAAACTAAGCCGGAAGTCTCCCAGGACAAGCGACTTCAAGTTTCCCACATCTTTCACTGCAACATACGCACCGTAGTGGTCGTACCCCTTGTGTTCTCCATTGAACATCGGCTCTCCGGCATCTTTTTCGGCAACTATCCCAGCCTGAAACCTCTTTCCGGCAGTGTAGGCGTATTTGACAGAGTTGTAAAAGTCCTCTCCTTTGTAAACCCGGTTAGGATAATGCTCCAGAATGCTTGCGTCAACGTCCTTGTAGCCCGCTCTCTGGGGAAAAACTTTGTCGAATCTTATTTGCAATTCATTTCTCCCATTGCGGAGAATGTTCCCGATAGTCGATGGCTCTTTCTTCGGACTGTATTCTCCGGAAATGAACAGGGGCAGCATCATCTGAACGGTAGAGGCATCAAGCAAAGGGACGTTGCGCAACTCGTACACCGAATAAACCGGCCTGTTCTTTTCCAAAAAGTCACACATCGACTGCCTCTGATCTTCGGATAGAAAGGGAATCCGCCTCAAATCATCCATCCTTACATCATTCAAGTTAAGCGGATTAGCCTCCATATCGGTCAATTCCTCAAAAAGCGTCTCGATCTGGTCCGAACTTGTTCCCTCTTCGGTCAATTGTTGCAGATAATCGCGCCAGTCGTTGGCCTGCGCATGTAGGACGTTGGAGCAGCACAGCAGGCACAGCATCGTGGAAATGGTGTGTAAAAGTCGTCTCATAGCCTTATTTTTGAAAGAGGTAACACAATCCGATGGACAGCGAAGTGCCGAGGTCGCTGTGGCGTTCGGATGCCACATCCACGATCCACTGCTTGTAGCTGTAACCTAATCCGAAGGTGGGAGAAAAAGGATGACTTTCCAATCCTGCCCTCACTTTCAGTTCGGGAAGTAAGGCAAACTCGATCCCCAAACGGAAAAGTGCCTTCTCCGAATCCACCCATTCGTATTCGGAGGCCACGAGCACTTGCTCGGAAATACGGCAAGATGCTCCCGCCGTGGCCCGGAAATGGGTTGCAAGCCGCTCGCGGTCAGCCGATCCAAGGCGAACGGGATTGTGAATATTTACGCCAAGTGTCAAACTCTCGCTTGGCTTGTATTCGATCCCAAGGCGAGGATATATCTCCCAGATGCTTTTCTCCAATGTGATCGCCGACACGGAAAGCGACTGCAAGGTCAATCCGAACGAGATCTGCGGGGACAGCCTTTTTTGGGCATGTAGCCCGACCATTATTTGCCTATAATCTTCGTAACCAGCTGAAGATATGCTCACCGCATTGGTCATCCAAGAGGAGCGATAAACTCCTGCAAAAGAAGCCACGGCAAGTTCCTGCATCGAAAACTTGTTCCGATAACCGACCAACAGTTGATTGGGCGAATCCCCTTGCCCTGCAAGGGAAAGCGGTGAGCCTGTGCCAATAGTTATGCTTCCCAATGAGAGGTCACGAATGGTGTGTTCGGTGACAAAATCGATAGCTGAAGCGTTAATTCCATAAAGAAATGTTAAGAGGAACAGGCGTATTCTAAACGATAATAGTCTCATCAGCTAAGAGATTTTTTGTTTAACAAATA
This sequence comes from Bacteroidales bacterium 45-6, assembly GCA_001897035.1. GTDB lineage: Bacteria > Bacteroidota > Bacteroidia > Bacteroidales > Dysgonomonadaceae > UBA1309. The sequence goes on along the minus strand of MKRS01000222.1, from coordinate 4,165 downwards.
CGTCAACTGCAAAATAAATAAAAACATTGCAAACAAACCAATCTAAAGGCGTCTTTTTGGAGATTTACCCAAAATTTATTTTAATCTATATATCAGTTAATTAACCGAATAAAAGTGAGTCTGTATAAATTAAATTTATCGCTCATCCTTCTGCATTGGCTCCTATCGTCCAAATTATGAAAGAAAATTGGTTTACCTTTGTCCCATCAATTGTTTTAGATTACAATGAATCACTGGAAGCAAATCTCAGCAAAACTCCTGTTGGCTGTCTTTGTCGGAATTATCCTGACGAAGCCCGTGCACTTGCTTCTTTTCGACCACAACCATTGTGAAGACCTTGTCCACTCGGACAAACAGGATTCAAAATCGCACGACAATTGTACAATCTGCCAATTTACATTCGATGTCTCCTCGCAGGTTGTTTTCGCATCAGCGACAGTAGTCTATAGACGAGTCATATCCGAAATACAATCCGTAGAGAAAGTTATCTTCATAAGCCTTGCAGTAACGCACATCACTCCCCGTGCGCCTCCCGCACATTCATCCATTCTTTCTTTTCTATCGTAACTTATAGCCATCGCTGAGCGAAGGATGTTTGCAAGCCTCTATATGAATTTGGTAGGCGGCAGACCAATATCCGGGATCTTTCGTGACTATCAGCTAATAGCTAATAGCTAACTTTCCATAGCATTCTAATAAAAAAAAATAATCGTATGAAATTCATATATATCCTCATGCTCATTGCCTTTTCTTTGGGGACGGCATCGGCAACCATCAATACAAACTCACTGCCCAGCAACGAAAGCTTGCAAGGCAAAGTAACCGACGCCAAGAGCGGCGAAGCCTTAATCGGCGTGAACATCTATCTGCCCGACCTGAAAAGGGGTGCAACGACAGATGCGGCGGGAAATTTCCGCATCGACAATTTACCAGGCATCAAAACCACCATCCAGATAACCTACATCGGCCACGAATCCATCGTGCAGGCCATCGATTTGAAATCGCAGAGAAAAGCCGAATTCAAGTTAGAAGAGTCGAATGCCAAAATCGGGGAAGTGGTGGTGAGCGGCTACACAGGTAGCTCGCTGCTGAAGCAAACTCCCACGGCAATGACCTTCGTTTCGGCTAAAGACTTGCTTCAGCAATCATCGACCAACATCATCGATGCCATCTCCAAGCAGCCGGGAATGGCGCAAATCACTACCGGGGCAGGCATCTCGAAGCCGGTGATCCGTGGTCTGGGCTACAACCGTGTGGTGGTGGTCAACAACGGCATCCGCCAGGAAGGACAACAATGGGGCGACGAACACGGCATCGAGATCGACGACCAATCGGTGAACGCAGTCGAAATTCTGAAAGGCCCGGCCAGTTTGATGTACGGCTCCGACGGATTGGCAGGGGTGATTAATTTCCTGCCCGAGCCCATTCTACCTGAAGGCAAGATCCAAAGCAATATTTTTTCCGAATACCAGACAAACAACGGTTTGATCCATTATTCAGTAAACAATGCCGGAAACAAAGACAATTTTGTGTGGAACATCCGTTACAGCGACAAATACGCCCACGCTTACAAGAACAAATATGACGGCTATGTCTATAATTCCGGCTATCAGGAACATGCCCTCAGCGGCTTGCTTGGACTCAACCGCAACTGGGGATATTCGCACTTGGATTTTAGCTACTACCACCTCACTCCCGGCATCGTGGAAGGAGCCAGGGACGAAGCCACCGGCAAATTTCTGAAACCCGTGGCAGTGGATGGAGTGGAAAGCGAAGCCATCGCCACCAACAGCGACTTCAAATCCTACAAGCACCAGATGCCTTACCAACAAATTTACCATTACAAGGTGGTGTCCGACAACAACTTCCTCATCGGAAAAGGCAACCTGAAAGCCATCGTGGGCTATCAGCAGAATCGCCGCCAAGAATATGAAGACGTCGTGGCACCCGATGAGTACGGATTGTATTTCCAATTGCATACCGTCAACTACGACTTCCGATACACGTTCCCCGAAATCAACGGATACAAATTGGTGGCAGGAGTCAACGGGATGTACCAACGTTCGCTCAACAAAGGATCGGAATTCCTGATTCCCGAATACAACCTTTTTGACGGCGGTGCATTCGTTATGGCAAGCCGCCAAATAGGCAAGCTGAATGTGAGCGGAGGCTTGCGTGCAGACTCGCGTCGCGACCACGGCTTCGGGCTCACGGCTGTGGATGAAGAAAGCGGATCGAACCAGCCTACGGAAAGGTTCAAGGAGTTTAAACGCAACTTCTACGGTGTCAGCGGAAGCATCGGGGCCACTTACCAGTTGTCGAATGCTTGGGACATGAAGTTGAATTTCTCGAAAGGATTCCGGGCACCCAACATGAGCGAGTTGGCTTCTAATGGTGCGCACGAAGGAACTCTGCGTTACGAAATAGGAAACACCAGCTTGAAATCCGAAAACAGTTGGCAGGCCGACTGGGGATTGAGCTATTCCTCCAAGATCATTTCGGGAACCGTGTCGCTGTTTGCAAACCGCATCAACAACTACATCTTTGCCCACAAGCTCACCGATGCACAAGGCAACGACATCATGACCGATGGTAAAATGACTTACGAATACGCTTCGGGAGATGCCCGGATTGTGGGAGGAGAAATTAGCGTGGACATTCATCCCGTGGAACGCCTTCACTTCGAGAACGCCTTCTCGTATGTGAGTTCAACACAGTTGAATCAGCCCGATTCCACGAAATACTTGCCAATGACTCCAGCCCCGCGTTTCACATCTGACTTGCGTTACGACTTGATCCGTCACGGGAAATGCTTGAACAACACTTACCTCTCATTTGGCCTCGAAACCTATTTGAAGCAAGATCACATCTATTCGGCTTACGGCACAGAAACTGCGACACCCGCCTACACCCTGCTGAACATGGCCTTCGGAACCGATTTCATGAAAAGCGGACGCCGGGTTGCCACACTGGTTCTGACTGCCGACAACCTTACGGATAAGGCTTATCAAAATCATTTGAGCCGGCTCAGATATGCCGATGTGAATCAGGTAACTGGCCGCCAGGGCGTGTTCAACATGGGAAGAAGCTTCGGCATCAAACTCCAAATTCCGGTAGATCTTTAACCAGGCAATGTGCCAATGATCGGATGACACGATTGTAGGAGTTGGACAAACTACGGATAACGAACCCCGAAGGGATAGCATAGAAAGTATCGATGCCATCTCTTCGGGGTTTTCCGTTTCCTGCGAAACATTTTCTAATCATTTGGGATTGAAAAGCGACTGCTTCAATACCAGAATCTGTATCGAGCATTTTCAAAACATATTTGAGACCAACAAAAGATTCATACCAGTAAGGATCATGCGAACCTGAGTCATAGTTCTTTAATATAGGGAGACACCTCCTCAACGTTAAAATACTCTAAACTTCAAATGTGTATAATAAGCCTTTTTTGAATGAAAGATCAGAGAGTTTGCTGAATTGTATGCCCATACTTATCACATCACAATTGTTATAATTATTATCTATTACCAAATAATTAGTATTGGTCTGATATCTTCCAGCTAAATCCCTTGAATCATCAGTTCCACATCTCATAACATCATATTTCGTCAAATAATTCCAATATCCTCCATGGAAATAGGAAATCCAAACTAAAACCAGATATTTGATTGAATTGTTATGTTTGCTAAAACATCTTATTACGAACAAAAAGCCCTCTAACAAAGGATGGGCTTTTGATTTAGGTAAATGTGGCTTTAAATCACTGTGTTCTCACGAGCAACACACAGCACTCAACGTGCTGTGTCCACGGAAACATATCCACCGGCTGCATTTCAAACCCTGTATAAACCGCTCTGCAGAACCCACAGATCCTATGTTAACCACAACGATACTTCCCTGCATTTAGCAACTGGTCCTGCTATGGGCAATACCAAAGGCATAGTCGCTGAACTGATGCCACCAGATCAGGGAAAACTGCACGGCGGCGCCGCCTATAAAATATTTTTTATTATTCTTTTGCTGAATTTTACCCTTGCCAGAGAATCTTACGCGCGTACGATTCTCTGACAACCACCCCCAGGGGGCATCCAGCATGGCTGATAAAAACGCGGAAGAGCCGGTGACGGCAGAAAGTGCGTAAATACTCTGTACCTGCTTG
>MKRS01000221.1 GCA_001897035.1 Bacteroidales bacterium 45-6 | reverse complement strand
CGGGCAGGAGATCACCTGCAAATCGCGGTGAATTGGGATAAAATATCAATCCCATAAAGTTCACAGGCAGGTTTCCCAGTGCTTCAATATTTTGAGGATGCCGCATCCCACAGACTTTGATTTTCATATTGTTATAGCTTTCTTTTCTTTCTAACGACTTATTAGTTCCCAGCCAACAACTCCCCAACAAATTCCTCCAATGCTTTCCCCGGATCTGCTGTCTTCATGAAATTTTCTCCCATGAGGAATCCTCGGAAACCGGCCTGGCGAAGTTCACGAACAGTTTCGGCCTTGGAAATACCACTTTCGGAGATTTTCACGTATTCATCGGGAATTAGTTCCGCCAAACGATAGGAAGTATCTACATCCGTTACAAAAGTACGCAAGTTGCGGTTGTTAACGCCCACCACATCCACATTTTCGTGAATATATTCGGCTTCCCGGTCGTTATGAATTTCCAGAAGAACGTCTAATCCAAGGGATTTGGCGCAGGTGGCAAACCGTTTGTTTTCTTCCTTTGTCAATGCCGCTGCAATCAGTAGGATGGCACTTGCCCCGTATGTTTTTGCCTGAAAGATCTGGTATTCATCGACGATAAATTCCTTGCGTAGCAAAGGTGTTGTCGTCAACGAAGCGGCTTGCTGCAAGTCGGCCAAGGTGCCACCAAAGAAATCGTGGTCGGTGAGTACCGAAATGGCACTTGCTCCAAATTGTGAGTACAACGGGATTACTTCTTCCACTTTTGCATCTTTAAAAATCCAGTCGCGCGATGGCGAACGGCGTTTGAATTCGGCGATAATGCCGGTGGGGGATTGGATCAGAGCCTCTTTGAAGGAGGCTTTGCGGGAAATTGCCTCCACCTGTTTCTCCAACTCGGTAAACGGGATAGCAGCCTTGTGGGCAGCTACTTCGATTTTTTTGTTCGCTATGATTTTTAATAAAATATCTTCCATGTGTTTTTAATTTGCCAATGAGATAATTTGCCAATATGCCAATATGCCAATATGATAATGTGCCAATTTGCCAATGAGATAATTTGAAAATTGTCTGATTCTTGTTTGTCCTTTTCCATAAGTATCATTTATCATTTATCATTTATCATTTATCATTTATCATTTATCATTTATCATTTATCATTTATCACTTATCACTTATCACTTATCACTTATCACTTATCACTTATCACTTATCACTTATCACTTATCATTTATCACCGATCATGCACCTTATGTTCGTCTTTTTTGAATACTTTCACGTTGCTTGAAAACACCGTGATGCATACTCCGAAAATGGCGATCAACGTGTATGCCACCCGCAGGTCGGAAGCATGTGAGATGTATCCTATCACTGGAGGACCAAGTAGAAATCCCATAAAACTAATGCTCGAAACAATCGTGAGTGCCAGCCCGGTCGAGATTTTCGTGTTTTTTCCCGCAATGCTGTAAACGATCGGCACGATGCTCGATGTACCCATCCCCACAATCATGAAAGCCACGATCACCACCGGAAGCACCGGAAACGAGACAATCAGCCCCAGCCCGGTTGCAATCAGCAATCCGCAAACCTGAATCACCCGTTTCTGTCCCCACCGTTCGCAAGCCCCGTCGATCACGAAACGCCCGCAAGCCATCGTTATCATGTAGGCAAACAATCCAAGCGGTGCATATTTTTCTGCCACTTTCACAACGTCAATCAAATACAATCCGCTCCAATCGGAGATCGAACCTTCGGCTGCCATACCAAAAAAAGCGATGAAACCGAGCATATACAGAAACGATTCTGGTTTCGCCTTCTTCTCTTCCGTACCATCGCTGCCGATGCGTTGCTTCTTTATATCTTCCTGTAAATATTGGCGGTTGAAAAAGAGCACCACCATGTTCAGCACAAAGATAAAGCTAAAATGCCAAGCGGGAGCTATTCCAAAGTTGGTCATCA
>MKRS01000220.1 GCA_001897035.1 Bacteroidales bacterium 45-6 | reverse complement strand
CCCTTCTTCCAGCAGCAAATCAATACCCCGCAAGGCCGCCTTGATACCCGCCGCATCGCCGTCGTAGAGCACGGTGATATTGCTTGTGAACCGGTGGATAAGCTTGATCTGCCCGTGAGTCAATGCTGTCCCTGAGGAAGCCACCACGTTCTCGATTCCCGCCTGGTGCATCGAAATCACATCGGTGTAGCCTTCCACCAAGAAGCACCTGTCGCTTTTGGTGATGGCTTGTTTGGCAAAATAAATGCCATAGAGCTGGTCGCTTTTGTGGTAGATCTCGCTTTCGGGCGAATTGACGTATTTCCCCGTGTTTTCGGCTTTTTTGAGAATTCGCCCGCCAAAAGCAACCACTTTTCCGGACAAGGTGTGCACGGGAAACATCACCCTCCCGCGGAAGCGGTCGGCCACGTAATTGTTTTCCCCTTGGATCACCAAGCCCGTTTTGAACAAGTATTCCTTGTTGTAGCCATTTCTAACCGCATCCTGATACAAGGCGTCTCTCTGCTCGAGGCTATATCCTAATTGAAATTTCTTGATAATGTCGTCCCGAAATCCCCTTTCGCGGAAATAACTGAGTCCGATGTTTTTCCCCTCCAAGTGGTTGTGGAGCGTGTTCGCGAAATAATCCTTGGCATAGTTGTTGAGGATAAAGAGGCTTTCCCGTTCGTTGAATGCCTGTTTCTGTTCGTCAGTCAGCTCCTTTTCTTTGACCTCGATGCTGTATTTCTTTGCCAGGAACTTCAAGGCCTCGTAATAAGAAAGCTGCTCGTGCTTCATGATGAAATGCACGGAAGTTCCTCCTTCGCCGCAAGCGAAGCATTTGCAAATATTTTTTGAAGGGGACACGTAGAAAGAGGGTGTTTTGTCCGAATGGAACGGACAAAGCCCCACAAAATTGACTCCGCGGCGTTTGAGCGTCACGAAATCAGATACAACATCAACAATTTGTGCCGCATCCATGATGCGGTCAACAGTAATTTGGTCTATCATTTTCTACGATTGAGTGTACGAAATTACGAAATTTGGCGGGAAAACAGCAGGGTGGAGATGAAAATTTATAATCTATATTTTTGAAATTCTCTTTGAAAGAAATAGCTTTGAGAGTTGTTTAATAAGCAAGTGGTTATTGTATTTGTGCTGTCAATATATAATCTTTGAGATTATGGGACAGGAAGAGATTGAAAAACGAATCGCCACCTGTAAAAACAACCTGTCTTTCTATGTGCATTATTGGGAATATCTGAAGGATAAAGGATATACTGAAGAAAGGAAAATGAATACGGTCGATAAGTTTTTGGATGAGCTAATAGAATTGTTGAAATTAAGAAAGTAGTACCGAAGCCTGTTACTAAAAGAGACTTGTAAAACAACAACTATATGAATGAGGTTGAAAAACTTTTGTCCGAATGGAACAAATTGAACACGGACGAAGAAAAATCCGCATTTGATGTAAAGATGAAATCATTGATTGATTCGAAATCGAAAGAAGAGATGGACGCGTTTGCGGAGGATTTCTTCCGTGGAGCAGAAAAAGCCTGTAAGGAGGCGGAGGAATTGATAGAATTTGTAACAATTAGGCTACAGCTCGAACCTATTATCCCCTACATAAGCCTTTCGACGATTGCCAAGGAATATTTTGGAAAATCCCGCAATTGGCTTTATCAGCGCATCAACGGCAATCTGGTGAACGGCAAGCCCGCCAAATTCTCGGACGAGGAAAAGAAAACGCTCAAAATGGCTCTTGAGGACATAACCCATAAGTTACAAGGCGTTTCAATTGCTTTAAATTGATTGCATATAGGCAGTGTTCTCTTGTGGCCATAGCATGGTTTATAGATCACCCCTATGGTTGTGGAGCAAAATTTACAATCTCAATAGAATAATGAAACAAAAAAAGCACCTACATCTCTGTAAGTGCTTTACTTTTTTGTCGGG
>MKRS01000219.1 GCA_001897035.1 Bacteroidales bacterium 45-6 | reverse complement strand
AGCTTGAAAAGCGGCTGCATTTGGTGCCGGTCGTAGAGCATGGCACCGTTCACTACCCCCACGTGCTCGTTGGCATAATGTTTCAAATTCTGGTAATGTGTGGTGATAACACCAAAAGCCTTTTTCTCGTTGAAGCGTTTCAGCAGGGATTCAGCAATAGCGCCCCCAATCTGCGGCTCCGTTCCTCCACCGAATTCGTCTATCAGAAGGATTGTTATGCTGTCGGCGTTTTTTACGAAAAACTTCATGTTGGTGAGGTGGGAGCTATATGTGCTCAAGTCGTTTTCGATCGATTGTTCGTCTCCGATGTCGATAAAGATATGTTCAAACATCCCGACTTTCGAATTTTCCGATAAGGGAATAAGCATCCCGCATTGGAGCATGTATTGGAGCAAGCCGACAGTTTTCAGGCAAACCGATTTCCCTCCTGCATTCGGCCCAGAAATAATCAGGATGCGGCTTGTTTCATCCAATTCAATATCTAAGGGCACTATTTCCCGGTTTTGTCTTTTGTGCGAAAGATAAAGTAGGGGATGCTTGGCATAATTCCAGATCAGCACCTGCTTATTCTCCACAGCGGGCTTAATCGCCCCTATTTCCAGAGCAAAACGTGCCTTTGCCCGGATGAAATCGATCTTTGCCAAAAACACGTAGGCCTCCGCCATGTCTGGAGCCAAGGGACGTATCTCATTGGTAAGGGCTGTCAGAATCCGGATAATCTCGCGGCGTTCCTCGCTTTCGAGTTCTCGGATACGGTTGTTGGCTTCCACCACCTCGCCCGGTTCGATGAAGACCGTTTTTCCGGTAGCCGATTCGTCATGGACAATCCCTTTGAGTTTTCGTTTGAAAGCTGGTGCTACCGGTATCACCAACCTGCCGTCACGCATGGTAGGGGCGACATCTTTTTCCACCAAACCATCCGCTTGTGCCGAGCGGAGAATCCGGTCTAAAGTTTTGGAAATGCTCCCCATGGTGGCCGATAATTCCCTGCGGATGCGGCTCAGTTCGGGCGAAGCGTTGTCGCGGATGCGTCCGAATTTGTCAATGATGCTGTCTATTTTAGTTGTCACCTGCGGGAACAACATCACCTCGCTTGCCAACTCCCGCAAGCGGGGATAGGCCGAATTCTCTTCTTCTTCTTTTTGGAAAAAGCGGACTATGGAATAAATCGTTTTCAGTGAACGGCTTAGGTCGAAAAGAGTGCTTACATCCAACCAAGTGCCCTCCACACGTATAGCTCTCAACGCCGGTCGGACGTCGTAGAAATAATTGGTGGGAAAATCCTCCTCCTCCTCCAGAATGTGTATAAACTCATCGGTCTGAGATAATAACATTTGCGTTACCTCGAAGTTGGAAGTGAATGCCATTAACTCCACCTGCTCCATTCCAAGGGGACTCAGGCATTTTTCAACAAGCAGTTTGCGGATGTTGTCGAAACCAATTTTCTGTTCAAAATTATGAGGATAAATCACTTTGGCGAATTTTTTTAATGAGGCAAAGTTATAACAGAAAAATGAACGGGACAACAGCTCATACCGTGGTCGTGATTTGGGTATGTTCTTAAATGATAGATTAACATATATTTAAGTGATGGCTGGGTTTCTGAAAGATGAAACAAAAATCATCATGAAAATTTGGGATGTCCGTTTCTGGCTCACCTGTTTTGAACCGTCAAATTGCTTTTATATTTGCTAAATGTTTGTATTTCAACTTTCATATTGTAACTTTATGAATGTTTTAGGGAACAAAGCGATAGAAAATATTGCGATTCTGTTAAAATTAAGATTTGATTCTTGTTTGAACCAAAATAATGTTACTTTTGCAAAAGATCAAAATACAAGCATGAACTTATCGCAAGTTGGTTTGTTATTTGAATTGATGAGGAAAACAAAAAATAATTAATATCTCTCTTAATGAATAAAAAATGTTTTAACACGATT
>MKRS01000218.1 GCA_001897035.1 Bacteroidales bacterium 45-6 | reverse complement strand
ACAATCTCCTGAATAATAAGACCAACAATGAAATCTCGTATAACACAGCTCTGTTCATTAACGAACGGCTGAAGGAAATCTCGGCTGAACTTGGTGATGTGGAGAAAGATATGGTCGATTATAAGCAGCAAAACAAAATAGCCGATCTTCCATCCGAAGCACAATTGTCCATTCAGCAATCCGGTCAAAATTACCAAAAGTTAATGGATGCCGAAACGCAGCTTTCTATTATCAATATGGTGGATCGGTTTGTGAAAAACCCGGCCAACGAGATGAAAGTGATCCCGAACCTGGGGGTGTCGGATCCAGCGTTGGCTTCTATCATCGGTGATTACAACCTAAAAGTGGTTGCTTCCGAAACACTGTTAAAAAACACGGGAGCTGAAAATCCTACCCGGGCAAAGGTGGCGGACGAAATCAGAAGCATGCATTCTGCCATAATTAACTCCTTGGGGAATGTAAAACAGGCCTACCGGATAGCGAAGGCTGATGCCGAAAAGCTCTTAGATGTATCCAACACGCAAGTCCATGCCATTCCTCAACAAGAGAAAGGATTGTTGGAACGCGCCCGTCAGCAGCAAATCAAGGAAAACCTCTTTCTTTTTCTGATGCAGAAGCGGGAAGAGACCAATATTTCCATTGCTTCCATTTCGGAGAAAGCCAAAATAGTAATCTCTCCTCGAAAAGGAAGCCCTCCCATTGCCCCCAATGGGAAAATGATACTCCTTGTTGCATTTTTGGGCGGTCTTTTTATCCCTATTTTGGTAATTTATATTCGGAGTTTGTTCCATATTCAAGTAGCGGATAGGGGAGAATTGGAACGTCTGTCCACAGTGAGTGTGATTGGTCAGATTCCTTTTAGCCCCGATTTCTTAGCGTTGATGGCAGATCCTTCAAGCAGTGTATCCGAATTATTACGGACTTTGAGAAATAGATTGGATTTTATTTTTCAGAATAGGGAGCATAGAGTGGTCTTGGTAACTTCGTCCTTGAAAGGAGAAGGGAAAACGTTTATCAGCGTAAACCTTGCGATGATCTATGCGTTCACGGGGAAAAAAGTATTGCTTATAGGGGGGGATATTCGCAGGCCTCAACTAAAAAAATTACTAAACCTCCCTGCATCTGAGGGTCTGTCAGATTATCTGGCGTACGCAAGTGATGATTGGCGGAGCTATATTGTGCAACCTTCCAATTTCCCCCAACTCGACATTATTATTTCGGGAACAGTCCCTCCTAATCCGAATGAATTGTTGATGTCCCCCCGTCTAAAAACTTTCTTCGAAGACGCTCGAAAAGAATATGACATCGTGGTTGTCGATTCTGCCCCTGTTGGCATGGTGTCGGATACATACCTTTATAACGATTTTGTGGATGTCACGCTTTATATTGTCAGGGAAAATGTCACGCCTAAGACGGCTATCCAATTTGTAAATAGCCAGAAACAGGAAGGTGCCTTGAAAAATATGTATCTGGTAATGAACGATTCCGAGATATCGCAGCACTATGGCTATAAATATGGCTATGGAAAAGGATATGGCTATGCGGAAGATCAGGACAAAAAGAAAAAGCTTTTTAAGAAGTGGTAAAAAAGAGAATGGGGGTCTGAATACTTGCTAATTTGCTAATATTCAAATTTACGCATTTACTTTATTCTATATCTAATTTTTTAAATTCTCTATGGGTTTTGCCTTAGGATGGAGAGTTGAAAAATTTGCACAATATTATTTTGATAGCGGATGGTTTCTTCTCTTGCAAGAGGGGGAGGCTTCTTATTGTCCGTGAAATCGTTTATTAGTGAATTTTCAATTATTGGTTATAACCTTGCAAAGGCAAGACTTCTATAGGGGTTACGGGGAGATGATTGCTCCTTGCGGGGTTTTCCTCGGAGGATAGTGGTTGGCGATTCAAGCGATGTCCTTGTAGTTATACAAATTCTTTACCTTTGGGGAGATTCGCTTGCCCGAACTTCAGGTAGTGAATACAGAATGTCATTTAATCAATAAATAATAGCAAGAAGAAAATCAAGTGGGGCATTGGTCTGCCGTATTTTATCAGTTTAAGTTTTGCAGATCAATTCTCGTCAGAGTTTTGTAAATGGATTTTGTAAAGAATGTTGTTGTCTTTTATATTCATTCTATGAGGAAAATCAATCAGCCAGTGCAATCGTTGCCGCCTATGCCCATGCCTGGTGTGCCATGCACTCCAAAGCTATGGTATGCGGTCCAAACATTCTATAACAAAGAATTGCAGCTTGGAGAGTTATTTGCAGAAAGGGGCTTGTCATATTTCATTCCTTTGCGCTATGTGGAATCGTATCAGGCGGACGAAAAACCGATTACCCGTTTGGTTCCCGTAGTGCATAATCTGCTTTTCTTGGAAAAGACGGATACGGAATCGGTGATGTTGGAGCGGCTCAGGGATATCCCTGTTCCTTTCCGTCTCTACCGCAACCGCGAAACTCAAAAACTGTACGAAATTCCAGACCGGTGCCTGCTTGATCTCCGTGCAGCTTGCGACCCGTCCTATTCTGGTAACCTCTACATGGAGGCTGAACAGGCTGACGCTCGTCCGGGAAAGAGGGTACGTGTAATACGCGGGCCATTCACAGGATTGGAGGGCAAGCTTACCCAATATAAAAAGAAATATTACGTCGTAGTTACCATCGCCTCCTTGGGGGTGCTGCTGCATATTCCGAGGTGGTATTGCGAGAAAATAAGTTAATGTGCCGATGGGGGAATGAGATAATGTGCCAATATGCCAACTTGTAGATTGGATAATCGCGTTCACTTGGTCACATGTTCAGAATATTGTCGTTGCATTTAGACGATGCTCGCATTGTCTCTACGGCGCAGGTTCTTGCTCGCCTGTTTACTGGATCGAATTTTTCTCGTTCACTTTTTATCTTTTTGATTTTAATTGTTATATTCGTGGCTAACAACACGAACTGTTACAAAATAGGGCATCTCAAGCCTTACTTTTAATAGTATCTGTGTGTCATCCAAATTTTATGTTTAACAATTAAAACTTTACTCTATGGGAACAAATGTTTCTCGAGACTACAAAGCCAAGGACGAAGAATTGCCTGTCATGGCGGGGTATGTGGCTTTTAGCCTTGAACGTGATCTGGCCGATTTTCAGGCTTTTTCACCGATCTTTTCAACAGGCTACCTGACTGCCTTCACAACGCAGACACAACAGGTTAATGAATTGATTTTTCCAGCCACCGAGACTTCACGCTTGCGCATTGTCACGCAACGCTTGTACTCTACGATGGATTCCTTGCTCGATCCTTTGGCTCGGATTTCGGGTTATCTTACTTTGGCTAAGAAGAATCTGGCATCTTCTCCTTCTCAGTTCGGAGTGGTTGCATTGCGGAATAAGATCAATGCCCGCGATGCCGAAGGGGTACTCAAAACCCTACGGGTGCTGAATGATAATATTGCTTCTCATAAAGCAATATTGCAGCCCGTGGGACTGAGTGACGACATGATTGCCTTATTGAAGAATGCGGTTGACAGCATCAACGCAGACAACCGTGAACAGTATAAGATCGTGAGCGCACGCCGGGAATTAGTGCACGCCAATGTGGGTATTCTCAACGGACTCTATGCCTCTATAATGGAAGTTTGCAATGTGGGCAAGGTCCTTTACAAGACATCCGACCCTCAAAAATTGCAAGAATACACCTACACCGAACTGATTAAACGTGTTCGCTTGGTGCTATCAACACCAAAGAGTGCTACAGTTGAATCTGGTCAAGCAGGCTCTGCGAAGTAGTGGTATTGTTTCTGGTCTATTTAAAAACTACTGGCGGGGTGGACCCAAGTCACCCCCGTCAGTAAAACAAACCATCATATTCGAACTGGGGACGCAACTTCAAGTCGAACTCTAAGTTCTTGGCACAAGTAAGCCTTCGGAAGACATTAGTAGAAATTCGGAAGACATAAGTAGGCTTTCGGAGGGTATCAGTAGGTTGTAGGTGGCAGGTAAGTAGATTAACGGAAAACAAAGTTTGCCTTTCGGTAGTTGATAGGTTGCTTGTCGGAAGAGTAAAGTAAGTGTTCGGAATGCTTAAGTTGTATTTAGGTGGTGCATAAGCTGCTTGTAGGAATCAAAAAGGAAATGTGTAGATTGGACGTTGAAGTTGTGTTATTATCGGTTATTGCTCTCGAATAAATCATGACCGATGTAAATAGCTAAAGGCTAAAGGCTAATAGCAATCGGCTGAAATTTCTTTCGTTTCATGTCGATTAAAAATTAAAGAAGGAAGAACTTTTTTGCATCTTTAAGCGTATATTTACAGACGAAAATTAAAAAGAAATGCAAAGAATCAAAGTTTAGTAATGTTAATTTCATATATATTTTAGGTTGCAATGGGTGAGGAGGTGTCGTCTCAGTTGAATAATAAGCGGATAGCGAAGAATACATTGATGTTGTATTTTAGGATGCTACTGATGATGGGTGTCAGCTTATATACTTCCCGTGTTGTGTTGAATGCGTTGGGGATTGAGGATTTTGGTATATATAATGTGGTGGGAGGAGTTATTGCTATGTTTAGCTTTATTAATTCTTCTATGTCTTCCGCTACACAACGCTTCTTAACTTTTGAATTAGGTCAGGGGAATAGTAGAAATTTAAAAAAAGTTTTTAACACAAGTTTAATTATTCATTGGGCTATTGCTTTTGGTATTTTAATATTGGGAGAGACAATTGGTTTATGGTTTTTTTATAATAAAATGACTATTCCTGTGGATAGATTTGATGCGGCAATGTGGGTCTATCAAATATCAATTATTGTCGCAATAGTTAATATTGTGAATGTTCCATATAACGCATTGATAATAGCACATGAAAGAATGAATGTCTTTGCCTACATATCAATTGCTGAAGTACTATTTAAGTTAGCTATTGTATATGTCTTGTATATCGTAAATTATGATAAACTGACAGTATATGTAATTCTAATATTATCAGTATCCATTATTTTGAGAGTTTATTACCAAATATATTGTAGAAGAAGTTTTTCAGAATCTAAGTTCTATTTTGAGAAGGATGTTTTTCTGATTAAGAAAATGGCACATTTTGCAGGATGGAATCTTATTGAAAATATAGCTGGGATTATTTCTTACCAGGGATTGAACTTATTGTTGAATGTATTTTTTAATCCGATGGTTAATGCGGCTAGAGCTGTCGCGGTGCAAGTAAATTCTGCAATCTTCAGTTTTAGCAATGGATTTCAAACGGCATTAAATCCACAGATTACTAAATCGTATGCAGCTAAAGACTTTACGATGATGCATTCATTGATATTTAAAAGCTCAAAATTTTCTTTTTTTATACTATATTTTCTTTCTGTACCTGTTTTATTAAATGCTGATATAATTTTACGGACTTGGCTAAAAATAGTTCCAGAATATAGTAATGTTTTTGTAAGATTAGTCTTATGTACAGCTATAATTGGTGCTACCGGCAATTCTTTTATGATAGCAGCCCAGGCAACAGGTAACATAAGAAAGTACCAAATAATAGTTGGCGGAACTTTATTGCTTGTACTTCCGGTTTCTTATATATGTTTAAGATTAGGCGGGAATCCGGTCTCTGTGTTTATT
This sequence comes from Bacteroidales bacterium 45-6, assembly GCA_001897035.1. Lineage (GTDB taxonomy): Bacteria > Bacteroidota > Bacteroidia > Bacteroidales > Dysgonomonadaceae > UBA1309. Next base: position 8,055 of record MKRS01000218.1, on the reverse strand, counting down.
GTTCAGTTAGTTGTTGATTGCCTAATGAATATAGCTCGATTTCTTGTTGTTAAGCCGATGATAAAACTTTCATTAAGGTCTTATTTTAGAGAGGTTTTGTTGAAAATTATTATAGTTGTCGGATTATCTTTCCCTTTAGCCTTTTTTGTAAAATATATTTTACAAGATGGGGTTGTTCAATTTTTAGCAGGGAGTGTTCTATCTATGCTGTTTGTTGCTGTTTCTATTTTTTTCTTTGGACTAACAAAACATGAACGTCAATTTTTAATTAATAAAATTTTAGCAGTTCTAAGTAGGCATCGTTCAAATTCTTGATAGATTGGAAAAGTATAAATAAAAAATAGAAGCATTTTGAGTAAATTCCTCATATAAACTCTTTAGAAGATTTGATTTAAAATAAAGTTAAGATGAATGTTTTTTTTATAATTAATAAACTGAATTACCTTAGGCTATTTCCTTTGTTGATATATTTCTTTTTTTTGAATCAAGAAAAGCGCTTAATTGTTATTAAAGATTTAGAACGGTATGGCATATATCACAGGAGGCTTGCTTTAAGTGAGAAATATTCATTGTTATTTATTAAAGTAATAAATAATCATAAAGAGTTTAGAAATCTATTTTATCATCGAATTAAGCTTTCACATACGATGTTATTATCATTATTTGCAAAGCCCTTTGATGGTTTATACTTAACTCCTTTCCCAAAAATGGTAATAGATCCTGGGGGAATATTGTTTCAACATCCGTTTTCAACGATAATCAATGCTGCTTCTATTGGTTATGGTTGCATATTTAGGCATAATACTACGGTGGGTAATATTCATGAGAATCTAGATCTTGTCCCTGTGTTTTTAAATAATGTCAATGTTGGAGCTTCATGTGTAATTGTTGGAAAAATTACGATTGGAAATAATGTAATAATAGGAGCAGGAACAGTATTAACTAAAAGTGTACCCGATAATTGCGTTGTCGTTGGAAATCCTGCTAGAATTATACGGAAGGATGGGAAAAGGTGCGATATTAAACTGTAGTATTGGAGTATATGAAATTGAAGGCTCAATTAACGATATTGACAATATAGATTTCTCTGACGTTGATAAATTATTTGAAATAGAAAAAGAATATAGTTTGAATTTCTTACGACAATCCTTATCGTAGTTTATTGGGAATATTTCTTTGGGCATGCATAATAAAACAGAAGTATCGATTATGGGTAAAAAGAAAGTTATAATATATAGTTTGACCAGAAGAGGCTTTTTCTCTGAAATAATAAATTTGTTGATTGCAAAAACTTATGCGGACATAAATAATTATGATTTCAGGGTTAATTCTTTTTTTTGGAACTGCAGAATACAAAAAGGGTTAAGAGACTATTTTATAAAAACATACAATGAAGATAACTCTGTTTTTACAGCATATTTGACAAGAGGATCTGTTGTTAAGTTCAATCTGAAAGATCCCAAAAGTTATTTGCATAACGTGATGCATCTTTTGAATAAAATATATAGTATCTATAACCAAAAAGTTATATATGCTAATGAAATATTTGGGACGGATCTAACAAAAGAAAGTCAGTATAAAATAAAATATGTTGAAAACTTTAGATCTTTTTTTTATTTGAATAACAAGGTTGAGCAGATTGTTCAAAGAAATAAGGAGCAATTTGATTTGCCTAAAGAATATATAGGAGTCCATGTTAGGCGAGGAGATAAGATTACAACAAAGGAAATGGGAAAGATCGAGATGGAAACCTATGTAGATAGTATTCTTCAAAAATCGGGAGAATTGAAGTGTAAGAATATTTATGTGGCCACTGATGATGTTAATGTAATATCATTTCTTTCAACTTCTCATGAACTAACATCACTTTCATTATATTGGAATAAAAATATTTCCCAAGATGGATTTGTTGAATACGATTTCAATAGAAAGAGCAAGGTTGATAAATTCATAGAAACTACTAATTTGCTTACTGATATCATAATTCTAAAAGAGTCAATATTCTTTATTGGAACATATTCTTCTAACTTAAGTAGGGTAATTCCTTTGTTTTTAGGCTTTGATAAATGTTCCTCTTTAGACAAGGAGTGGTATTTGGGTTAATATAATAGAAAATGAAAGCTGATAAAACTCTTCATTATGATTGTTTCTTCATTTAGTAAAAAAGCAATAGACAGTTGGTGGTTTCCTATTTTATTTGGGTTGTTTACATTCTCTAATTTAACGGATTATCTTTCTTCTCATATGGGACTGCCTTTTTCTATGCCAGAACTATTCTTTATGCTTTTCTATTTATACGACCGGAAAAACAAAATAAAGGTTTTCTTACCTGAAGGAGAATTACATTTTGTCGTAATAATATGTATGCTTTTCTTTTGTTTGGGCCTAACTAATTTTGATTTCACTATTTATGGTATTGTAAACACTTTAAGGGTACATCTATATATTATGCTCTTTTTTATTCTATTTAGACACAATTCTATTTTTAATCTAAAGTTTCTCTTTAAACTTTCTTTAGGCGTTGTTTTGGGTACCATGATTGTTGCCTATTTTACCTTACAATATCGTTTAGGTATTACCTCTAATAAAGAGTGGGCAATTAATTCGAATATAATAGCAGTCACATTTTTGGTTGCAATAGCTATTCTTAAGGGAAACTGGATGCAAAATACTTTGGTATTCATGTTGGCATTTATAACCTGTTTTCTTTCAGCATCCCGGGGAGTAATTGTTTTTTATGCACTTTCGTATGTCATAGCCCTATCTCTGAAAATTTCGACGAACAGAAAAAATATCCTATTTATACCCTTGATGTTATTGGCGGTTTGGGGTATTCTAAACAGTGTAAATTATTTGGAGCCTGTTGTGCAGGATATATCTCCGACAATGCATCATAGACTTTATACTAAAACACAGGATAATATAAATCAAGAATCAACATCGAGTGACGATATGAGGTTCTCAAATATAATTTATATCTTAGAGCAAATCCCTAATAGAATACTACCATCTGGGTTTGTGGATAAATCACAGGTAGAGAAGCTACCACTTGAATTATGGTCTTTGAGGGATTTGCCTTTTAATGAATTGTTATATATGTATGGTACTCTTGTTCTATTGATCCTATATCTGATTTATATAAGAAAAAGTGCGGGACTGCTTCTCAAATTTTACACGAAAGGTGATAACGTTTATGGTGTACTTTTTGTCTCTTCCGTCGTGTTTTTTATAGCTGTCTTTATTGGAGGAGGATTATTGGAACGTGCTTATTTTTCTCCATTTATTGGTATATTCTTAGGGATGTCTTTTAAACGGCCGGATAATCGAGTGGCTATGGCAAGACAAATGATGAAATCATTTGTTTAATGTGCATGAAGATTATAGGAAGCGATTGGATAACTATTTCGTTTTATTATTAAGAAAGCATGATGAATATGCCTATATTGTCAATTATAATACCTGTTTACAATTCAGAACAGTTTCTTTCGAAGTGTATCGATTCGGTATTATCTCAGGAATTTGCAGATTTTGAATTGATTTTGATCAATGATGGATCTCAGGATAGTTCTTTGGAAATTTGTGAAACTTATGTAAAACAAGATCATAGAGTTGTTTTACATACGAAAGAAAATGGGGGGCAGGCCATCGCGAGAAATATAGCTCTAAAATTAGCAAAGGGCATCTATATTGCGTTTGTGGATTCCGATGATTATATATCGGAAGATTTCTTTAGCGTGAATATGGCTGTGCTTTTGGCCGATTCTTCCATCGATCTTATTCATATCCCGTATGTCACCTTTTCTGGAAATGAGATACATAAGGTCTTTAGCAATATTGAAAAAGAAGTTGCGGGAAAGGAAAATGTTTTTCGGTACTTAATTTCTTCTGGAGGCTATTTATGGAACAAGATTTACAAGAAAGAGCTATTTGACAATGTCTATTTTCCATCAGGACAAATAATGGAAGATTTGAATTGTTTACCAACTATTATTCAGAATGTTGGCAGGCTAAGAGTATCCAATAAAGGGAAATACTTTTATAGAGAAAATGAAAACTCTACGGTTCACAGAAAACATTCTCCGAAGATATTGCGAGATTTGATGGACGCATATTTAAGTGTTGTGGATGCTTGTTATAAGAATAACTACAGAGATTTATTCATAAAGTTCTATGCGTTATATATATCGGGTTATTATTCAGCAATCTGTTTGTTCCCCAATGAAAACTTTAAAGAATTCCGAAGTCGATACGATGCGTATAATTTCACCTTTGCAGAATGTTTTTATCCGGAATTATCTTTATTGCAAATAGTTAAATTGTTGTTTGTGAAGATCTTTGGCATACATTGTTTTGCTCAAACGTTTCGAGTATTTTATAAATTAAGGCATTGACCAGATGATATATATTAATGTGCTAACAAAAGTAAGCTATCCTACATTTGAACACCAGTTTGATGATTCTCTATTTGGTAGTAAATACAAAATTTATGAGAATTCTTCGTTGGATGTTGTGTGGGATTATGTGGTGGTATATGAAGGATGCAAAATCCCTGTAACCGTGAAGTGTCATGAGGGAGGACTGTTGTTTATTTCAGGAGAGCCACCTCTGTCCCGAGTGTATCCCCAACAGTTTGTGAATCAATTTGACTTATTTATCACAACGCATCAACATATCAAGCACAAGAATGTTAAGCTAAATCAATTGGCTATTAATTGGCATTTTGGATTAAGTTTCAAAACGAAAAAGCAGAAGTATAATTTTGACCAGCTCGTACATTTACCTGCTCCCAAGAAAAAGAAACTTTTTTCTGTTGTGACATCTTCTAAAAAGATGATGCCTGGTCACAATTACAGGCAAAAAATAATTGATAATCTCAGAAAGGATTTCGGAGATTATATCGATTTCTATGGGGATGGCGTGAATAACGTGGAATATAAAGCTGATGCCCTTTTACCTTATATGTTCCATATCAGCATGGAAAATACAGTTGTTGATCATTATTGGTCTGAAAAATTTGCAGATTCATTTTTAGGATATACCATTCCCATATATGGCGGGTGTCCGAATGTGGAAAAATATTTTGGAGATAAAGGATATTTTAAATTTGACCTGAAGGATTATAGCTCGTTAAAAAAAATAATTGAATATATTTTGTCTTCTCCTCAGCAGATCTATCATGAAATGTTTGACAATATGAATCAGCTGAGAGATAAAATTCTACATGAATATAACTTTTATAACTTAGTGGATGAAGTGATTCAAAAAGGAGAAGTGCAGGCTTCCAGTGGGATTTGTAAGAAAACGATACTACCTTATGAATATTGTACCTTTTATAAGCTCCAATTTTCATTGATGCGAATAAAAAGATATATTATAAAAAAAAACATACAATTGAAAAAATAAGCCATGGGGATTTCTAAAGAAACAGCACTGTTGTTGAAGGGAGGAGGGGCTCTTTGGGTTGTATTGTATCATTTGAATCAATTAATGCCCTTGCCTTTTATTGGCCATTTTATTGAAATAAATGGGATGATGCATGTTGGCTTATTCTTTTTTTTATCAGGCTATGGTCTCACAAAGTCATATAATTATAATCCGGAAAAATTTATAAGAAATTTTTGGATAAGGAGAGTTCTCTATTTTTTATTACCTTTTTGGGTAATTAATGGCGTTTATACTGTTGTTTGGTGTGACAAATGGCAAAGTTTTATCCAGCTGTTTGGTTATATTGTTGGATATAAGTATATCAATCCCCATTCTTGGTTTATTGGTGCTTTATTTATCTTGTATTTGATATTTTTCAGTGTTGCTTGGTTAAGAAAATATAAGAAGTTTAAGATGGAATATGTTTTCTTAGTATTATTCTTTTTTTATTTATGCTGGGGGGGAATGAATGGACAGAAGCTATTCCTATCTTCAGTTGATTTTTATATTGGAATGTTGATTGCTGCAAATGAGAAAAATATTTTTGATTTGGTGAAAAAATACAAAGTCAAAGTACTTGCTTTTTTTAGTTCCGTTTTTATTTTGTCGTGCTTGCTTATGGTGGAGCGTTTGTATATCTATATTTTTTTACATCGTCCGCTATTCGTGTTTAATTCAGTCGTTTTTGTCCTGCTTATTTATTGCTTGTTTATATCTGTTGGATTTCTTAGGGAACTTAAGTTGAGATTTTTGCTTTGGATAGGAGCTATCTCGTATGAATTGTATTTACTCCATAACATATTTTTGCAGTATGCAAATGATAACTATAAATTATTAAGCTATTTAGGGATCTATTTTTTTTCAATATTATCTGCATTCATTATAAGTACAATTATTATTTTTGTTCAGGAAAAATTAGCTCTCCGTTTTATTCGGAAATAAAATCAGTATGGAAAAAATATTATATATATTAAAACATAATCCTTGGGGTGTCGGCGGAGGTTGTTATGCTTCGCGGGGTTATCTGGAGGCGTTTACTGATATCTGTTGTAATGGCTATGCAATAGACTTATGTTTATGCGAGGAATATGTGGCTTCAATGGATTCGGAAACGGTTCAAAAATACAATGTTTTTGGGGTAAAACCTCGCCCAGCTTTTTCTCGCTATCTTTCTTTTCTTACAGGGGAGATGCATCGATATAACACTAATGTAAGGGAACTCCTTAAGAAGAATAAATATGCTTATGTTTTTTTTGATCATAATTCAATTGCAGGTACTTTAGTTCACGTAGCCCAAGCAAATGGTGCAAAAATAATAACATTACATCACAATTATGAGCCGGAATATTACAGGGACAATGCAACTAACCTGATAGTCCTGAATTTGATTCTGCCTCATGTTATGAAAGCCGAAAAAAGGGCGTATATCCAGTCGGATTATAATATCTTTTTAACGGAGGAAGATCAGGAGCTATTTATAAAGAAGTACGGTGATTCCAAGGGTAAATGTGGGGTAATCGGTAGTTTTGAACATAAAGGCGTGGATATTCTGCCAAAGGTTGATGCTTGTGGTGAAAGGTCAAAAGACAGAATTAAGATGGTAGTCACCGGATCTTTGTCAAATATCCAAAATAATGATGGGATACAATACTTGTTTAAATCATTATTTAAGCTGATCCCGGAAGATTGTGATCTTTTATTGGCAGGAAAGAATCCTACCGAGGAGATTACTGATATAGTTAAGTTATATAACAATGTCACTCTAATCGCAAATCCTACCAATATGTCTGAAGTGATAGCCAATGCAGATGTCTATTTATGCACGACGAGATTGGGAAGTGGCATTAAAATTCGAATTATGGATGGGCTAAGGCTCGGATTGCCTGTTTTAACGCACAAAATTTCAAGTCGAGGATATACAATCTTTGAGAAAACAAAAAGTTTATTTGTTTTTACGGATGAACGCGAATTTGAAGAAAAGCTTATTGAGCTGATAAGCCGAATCCGGGCAGGCGAGGTAAACAAGGAATCGATTAGGAAATTATATAAAAAGCACTTTAGTTTTAATGCCGGAAAAGACAAATTAAGTTCGTTCATTTTCCATAAAGTTGATAACTACTAATCGGGTAATCGATATAATTCAGTCTTTTTCCCTTTAGTAACATTTGTTAATATGAGAAAGCAAATCGCACTAATTCATCCTATAATAGCACATTATAGAGAAGAGTTTTTTCAAAAGTTAAATATTCAAATATCTTCAGATGTTTATGTTTTTGAAGATATGGGAAAGGCTAAGGAGGCATCTTTTTTTTTGGCTGATGCTGAAGCAATTCATATAAAAACAATAGAAAAAAGTGGGTTTACTTTCTTTTCTCCGTTTCCTTTGCTGTCATCCAAATATAACGTGATTGTCCTGATGTGGAACTTTTCACATTTGACAAATTGGATTCTATTAATGACAAAATTTATTCATAGGAAGAAAATAATCCTTTGGGGGCATGGAATATCTGTAAAGCGATATTTGCTGGAAGAAAAACATCCCGATTGGAAGCTGAAGGCTCAATTGTGCCTAGCTGATGGAGCATGGACTTATATGCCCAAAGAGTCTGAACAATGGAAAGCTATTTTTCC
>MKRS01000217.1 GCA_001897035.1 Bacteroidales bacterium 45-6 | reverse complement strand
AAGCCAACACTTCCCGTCAAATTGGGGTTGATGAAGCTCAGGCCTTCTTGCTGGCCGGAACGAATCAAAAGCGGACGGTTCACCTCTATTCCATTCACGTACACGATGTTCTCGTCATAGCTTCCTCCACGGACGGAATACTGGGAACTCAATTCGTTGTTGGAACTCACTCCGGCAAGGGTCACGATGATCGATTCGATGCTCCCCCCGGATGGGTCGGCAAGCAACTTGACATGGTTGGCATCTATTTTCTGCATCGTGGAAGTCTGTTTCTGTTTTCCGGTAACGACCACTTCGCCCAGCGTGTTTGCGTTTTCCCGCATCATCACGTTCAGGCGCATGTCTCCCGTCATTTTCGGAATCACCCGTTGGGTTTTTAGATATCCCATGCACGAAAAGACGATCGTGACCGAATCTCCCCGAGGAACGGTGATGCTATATGCTCCTTTCGAATCTGTGAACGTGCCGATAATCGATCCCTTGTGCGAAACGCTCACGAAGTCTAACGGCTTGTTGTCGAAGTCATAGACAATACCGGTCACGGTGGCCTTTTTTTGTCCGAATGCAGGCAAACTTGCGAACAGAAGCAGCAGGAAATATATTTTTTTGTACATGCAGAATTTTTGAAATCACAGATTCGTATCGTCCGGCACATCCCGCTGGTATTTTCACGGATCTGCCAGAATTAATGATTTTATAACGGATAAATCGGGAATTTATTTCTTTGGAACCACCTTATATATTGTTGCCCATGTGGCATTCGGCATCTGTTTTGGTAGCTGGGAGCGACCGAAGATATTTCTGGCTTTAATCTGTCTTTAATTTTTCACCTTGTATATGATTTTTTCCTACTTTTGCATGTCTTTAATGCCAGTCTCTTTGTGGTGACAAAGGCGTCTGTCGTTTTGTGATTTTAAAACGTGAAAGAGGGTTGAAGGTAGGACGTGCTGAGTGGCCCTTCATTCTATAAAAAACTAATTGCATGAAAATATCGATTATTGGCGGAGGAAACATGGGCGGTGCTATTGCCTACGGCTTATCGTCAGGCAAGAAGGTGAAAGGGGAAGACATCACCGTGATTGATCTCAATCCCCAAAACGTGGAAGCAGTCAAGGCTTATGGTACAGGTGTTCAAGCCACGACGAATGACTATTCATCTGTGTGTGTAGCCGACGTGGTGATTCTTGCCGTAAAGCCCTGGTTAATAAAGCCCGTTTTGGAAGAGCATCGCGGCAAGTTTGATTTTTCTAAGCAGGTTATTATTTCTATCGCTGCCGGCATCACTCTCGCCCAATTGCAAGAATATACTTCGGACAAGGCAACCGTATTCCGTCTGATTCCCAACACGGCCATCGCTATCAAGCAGAGCATGACTTTTGTTGCTTCGGCCAATGCTTCCAAGGAACAAGAAGAATTAGTCCTTTCCATTTTTGCCGAATTGGGCAAGGCAATCCTCATCAACGAATCGCAATTCGGTGCTGTCACGTCCTTGTCTTCCTGCGGGATTGCATACGCTTTCCGCTATATCCGGGCAGCCATGGAAGGTGGTGTGGAAATGGGGATTCCTTCTGGACAGGCGAAGGAAATCGTGATCCAAACCTTGCGTGGAGCGATTGAATTGCTCGAAGCTAACGGCTCTCACCCCGAAGTGGAAATAGACAAGGTGACCACCCCAGGGGGAATCACCATCAAGGGGTTGAATGAAATGGAACATGCAGGCTTCACTTCCGCCGTAATTCGCGGATTGAAAGCCAGTAATCCAAAATAAGTGTAATGTAATTACCAAATCAGAAAATCATGAACAGCGAAATACTGCAAATAGCCCAACGGCTCAAAGGATTGCGGGAAGCCGTGGGCGCATCGGTGGAGGAAATTGCCTTGGCCGGTGGGGTCGATCCCCAAAAATACCTTGCTTTTGAAAATGCGGAGGAGGATATCCCCGTAGGTTTCCTGAAGCAGGTTTCCGCCGAATACAAGGTGGATTTGTCTGCACTTTTGTTTGCCGACGAGCCCCGCATGACCTCTTATTTCCTCACCCGCAAAGACAAAGGGCTTTCGATGGAGCGTGTGTCCGATTACAAATACCAATCGTTGGCGGCGGGTTTCCTGAACCGGAAGGCGGATGTTTTTCAGGTAACGGTTGAGCCCAAGCCCGAAACCATTCCGATCCACCATAGTAGTCATGCAGGTCAAGAATTTGCTCTCGTGCTCCACGGAAAATTGCTCTTGCAGCTTCGCGACAAAGATATTCTTCTCGAAGAGGGTGACAGCATTTATTTCGATGCAAGTATTCCTCATGGTATGAAAGCATTGGATGGAAAATCGGTGAAATTTCTGACCGTGATTATCTGACACGCGAACGAGTAAAAAAGAAGTAAACAAGTGAATCGAAAGAATATCGATTTGAAAATTAAATGCCTTGCTGGCAATCCAAAATATAAACTGGCAGACTGCTTGTAGCCGGCCCCTTATGCTAAAAGACAATGTTAGAAAAGTTTATCAGCCAAACCAGCTTTGTTTCAACTGACGATTTCAAAAAGAATTATCGTGTGCGCATTCCCGAAAACTTCAATTTCGCCTATGATGTGGTGGACGAATGGGCGCATCAGCAACCCGACAAAGTAGCCCTTTGCTGGGTGAACGACCACGGTGTTCATCACAACTTTACCTTTGCCGAAATCAAAAAATACAGCGACCAGACAGCTTCTTATTTCCTCTCTTTGGGAATAAAAAAGGGAGACATGGTGATGCTGATGCTCAAGCGTCGCTACGAATTCTGGTTTTCGATACTTGCGCTGCACAAAATTGGAGCGGTGGTGATTCCTGCCACACACCTGCTGACGGTGAAAGATATAATTTATCGCTGCAAAGCTGCGGATATAAAAGCCGTCGTTTGCACCGAAGAACATGAAATGATGGATAAAGTGGATGAAGCCCTTCCTAAATGTCCGTCGCTGAAAGCGCGCATCGCGTTAGGGAATGCGAAGGTGGGCTGGTCTGACTTTAAGCGCGGAATAGAATCGTGCGAGGCCTTTGTTCGTCCCCCATTTGTGAACACGAACGACGACATCATGTTGCTCTACTTCACGTCGGGCACCACAGGCGACCCCAAAATGGTTATCCACGACTACACTTATCCATTGGGGCATATCGTGACCGCAAGCTTTTGGCACAATTTGCACCAAGACAGCTTGCATTTGACCGTAGCCGACACAGGCTGGGGAAAGGCCGTTTGGGGAAAACTTTATGGGCAATGGATTGCAGGAGCAAACGTATTTGTGTATGACCACGAGAAATTCAATCCCCAGACTATTTTGAAATTGATCGAAGAGTATAAGATTACTTCTTTCTGTGCGCCTCCTACCGTTTTTCGCTTCATGATCCGCGAAGATTTGAGCCAATACGATTTGTCTTCCTTGAAATATTGCACCACGGCTGGTGAAGCTTTGAATCCTTCCGTGTTTGAAACATTCTATAAAGCAACAGGCATCAAGATGATGGAGGCTTTCGGCCAAACCGAAACCACTGCCACCATTGTCACCTTCCCTTGGATGGAACCCAAAGCGGGGTCCATGGGAATCCCTAACCCTGCTTACAATATTGATTTACTTCGGAGCGACGGCTCCACTGCTGAAGACGGGGAACAAGGCGAAGTAGTGATCCGTGTGGGCGAGGAAAAGCCGTTGGGACTCTTCATGGGGTATTACCGCGACGAAGCCTTGACCAAGCAGGTGTATCATGACGGTATTTATTATACAGGCGACGTGGCTTGGCGGGATGAGGATGGATACTATTGGTTCATCGGCCGGATAGACGACGTTATCAAAAGTTCCGGCTACCGGATCGGCCCATTTGAAGTGGAAAGTGCGCTGATGACACACCCCGCCGTGGTGGAATGCGCCGTTACAGGCGTTCCAGATGAAATTCGGGGTCAAGCCGTAAAGGCCACCATTGTTTTGAGTAAAGATTACAAGGACAAGGCCGGAGAGCAGCTCATCAAAGACATTCAGAACCATGTGAAGGCTGTGACCGCTCCCTACAAGTATCCCCGTGTGATTGAATTTGTGGACGAATTGCCAAAAACTATCAGTGGAAAAATCAAGCGGGTGGACATCCGGGCGAAAGGAAATTAATGTGCTAATATGTGCCAACAAATGAATCAGCGAATTTATAAATAAACAAATTTACGAATCAGATAAATATGCGCATCGTAGTAAAGATAGGTAGCAATGTGCTCACGAGAGCCGACGGAAGTTTGGATGTGACACGAATTTCTGCCTTGGTAGATCAAGTGGCTGAGCTCAAGAGCCGCGGCGTAGAAGTAATTCTGGTGTCGTCTGGTGCTGTGGCTTCGGGACGAAAATTGTTGTCGCCGCAAACCAAGCTCGATGTTGTCTCAGCACGCCAGTTGTTTTCTGCAATTGGGCAAGTGAAGCTGTTGAACCATTACTACGATTTTTTTCATCAATACAACATCGTGTGCGGCCAGATATTGGCCACGAAAGAAGATTTTTCCACTCGCCGCCACTATCTCAACCAACGCAATTGCATCGAAGTGATGCTTGATCACGATGTGATTCCGATCATCAATGAAAACGATGCCATTTCAGTGAACGAGTTGATGTTCACCGACAACGATGAACTTTCGGGACTTGTAGCCACGATGGTGGGGGCGGAAAAATTGATTATTTTGAGTAACATCGATGGGATTTTTTCTGGGCATCCCGACGATGAAAACAGCCGCTTGATTCCGGAAATCCATGTTGACAGAGATGATTTGAGCCAATACATACAACGTTCCAAATCGTCCAATGGGCGTGGCGGAATGATTACGAAATACAACATTGCTCGAAAAGTGGCGGAAGAAGGCATTGAAGTAGTTATAGCCAATGGAAAGAGAGCCAATATCTTAGTGGATCTGATCCAGAATCCGGAGACCACTTGTTCTCGCTTTTTGCCGCTGAAGGAAAAAACCTCCAGTGTAAAAAAATGGATTGCACATTCCGAAAGTTTTGCAAAAGGCGAAATTTATGTGAATGGGGGAGCTAAAGAAATCTTGCTTGGAAATAAAGCAGTGAGTCTGCTTATGGTGGGGGTAACTCACATTGAAGGTGAATTTGAGCCTGATGATATTGTTAAAATTATGGACGAAAATGGTTGTCAGATTGGTGTTGGGAAAACAACTTATGGCAGTGATAAAGCAATTTCACTTATAGGAAAAGCTCGTTCGAAGCCAATCGTACATTACGACTATTTGTATATCGAAAAATGAAAAGGTTGTTATTATTTTGAACTATTTAGAAGTGAGAGCGTTTCTAATGTATAGACTAAAATAATTTCACTTTATGAAAACGATTAAATTTATCTCAATTTTTACTTTTTTTGCAATATGTTCAATTTTTGCAATGCAAGCTCAAAGTTATGAAACCTTTTCGAAATGGAATAAGGACAATGCTCCTGCCGTGGCGATTGAGGCTAATGCTCCTGACGACATTGCGGCTCAAAGTCTCTTTGACCTCCTTAAATCGGAAAAACTCAAAGGAAAAAAATCCGGGAAAAAAGTTTCTTTCAAGAAAGTTGTTTTCCCTACCCTTAGTAGCGATTACATCAACATTTATGCTACTGTTATTGCCAAAGACAATAATAATTCCACGGTATATGTATTTGTGAATAGGGGACTTAAATCCGATTTTGTTTCTTCATCCACCGACGTTCAGCTAATTGACAACCTCAAAGCTTATTTGAACAACAAATATGCGCCGCTGGCGGCCAAGGCTAACCTTGACTACAAAGTCAACAACCAGCAAAAGTTGATTAGCGATTCGTCGAAGGATTTGAGCAAGATGCAAAACAGCTTGGAAAAGAAAATCAAGCAAAAGGACAAACTCATCTCGGAAATTGATGATTTGGCAAAGCAAATTGAACAACAAAAGAATTTATTGGACCAACATAAAGTTGATCTTGACAAAATTGGAAAATAAGAGAGGGCTTTCTTCGCTAACCCGCAAGCCTGAGTGACTACATAAAAAACCTATAAACCAAAACGCTGGTTTGTAGGTTTTTTTGCGTTTTTAGGAGGATTCTTTTACATTCGGATTTTTACTATGGAAAGAGTATTTGTTATGGCTTACTTTTGGGCTTGGAAAAACAGTGAATACAATAGACAATTAAATTATCTTTGCAGGATATAATTTTATAATGTAAGGCTTCATGAATCAGTGTCAACATCCATCTTATGCTCTATAAACGATTCGAAGTAGAAAAAAAAACTGTCGGGATTTGGAAAATATCCGAATCAATGGACGATTTACTGAGTTTGTTAAATCCAGGAGCCGCGCTTGTTGCCGAGATTCAAAATTTACGTTCGGAGAAACGGAAAATTGAAAAATTAGCCACATATTGTTTGATGCGTGAATTTGGGTTGGATTATTCTCAATTGATGTATCTACCATCGGGAAAGCCCCAATTAATTGGCGATAAATCACATGTCAGTATTTCTCACACGGCTGGTTTTGTGTCTATTGCCCTTTCCGGATCAGAAGTTGGAATTGATATTCAAAGTATAGACACCAGGGTTATGAATTTGAAGAGCCGTTTTGTTGCAAATGATGAATTTATCAACCCGGGTTTAGAAATAACTCACCTGATGCTCCATTGGTCGGCCAAAGAAGCTATGTTTAAATGGATTGATAGGGAAGAGGTGATGTTCACCACGCATCTTCATGTGAAACCATTCTCACCTGTGGATAAAGGTTTTTTTGAAGTGTATGAAACGAAAACTGAGTGGAAAATGGCGACTAAGGCTTATTACGAAGTAGAGGATCATTTTGTCTTGGTGGTGGTTGGTTAATCCATAAATAATCTATTGAAAATGCAGATGGTTGTTATTGTCCTTCTAATTCTATTGCTTGTCCTGAATGCTTGGATAGCTTTCAAGATGCATGCAAATAGTGAAAAAGAGTTCCTGAAAGAAAAGCTCATCAAATTGGAAGCCTATGTGTCCAAACTGGAGGTTTTGCTTCGGGAAGAATCAGCCCGAACCAGAGTGGAAAATCAGCGCTCTTTTAAGGAGAATCGGGAGGAATTGTCGCATACCTTTTTAGATAATCGCATGGAAACGGGCAATCACCTAAAAGAAATACGCGAGACCGTGGAGAAAAGGCTTGCCCAATTGCAGGAAGGCAATGATCGTAAGCTCGAAGAGATGCGTAAAACGGTGGACGAAAAGTTGCAGGAAGGCCTTGAAAAACGATTCAACGAGTCTTTCAAGGTGATTAGCGAACGTTTAGAGCAAGTCCACAAGGGATTGGGCGAAATGCAGAATTTGGCCTTAGGAGTGGGCGATTTGAAAAAGGTGCTGACGAATGTGAAAACCCGTGGAAACTTGGGAGAAATTCAGCTTGGAACGATATTGGAACAAATCCTTTCGCCAGAACAATACCTGCTGAACGCTGTTTGCCGGGAAGGTAGTGCCGAGAGGGTGGAGTTTGCCGTGAAATTGCCCGGCAAGGGCGACGATGACAGGCCTGTCCTGCTACCGATTGACTCCAAATTTCCCAACGAAGATTACCAACGTCTGCTCGATGCTTACGAATATGCCGGTAACTTTTCCCCGAAAGAGATGGAAGCGGTATTCCGTCAGTTTGAAAATTCGGTGAAGAAAAACGCCAAGGACATCCGTGACAAATACATCAATCCACCCTTCACAACCGATTTTGCGATTATGTTTGTCCCCACGGAAGGGCTTTATGCGGAAATTCTTCGCCGCACAGGCCTGTTTGAATGCTTGCAACGGGAATACAAGATTTCGGTGGTAGGCCCTGCCAATTTGGTCGCATTTTTGAGCAGCCTGCAGATGGGATTCAAG
This sequence comes from Bacteroidales bacterium 45-6, assembly GCA_001897035.1. GTDB lineage: Bacteria > Bacteroidota > Bacteroidia > Bacteroidales > Dysgonomonadaceae > UBA1309. The sequence goes on along the minus strand of MKRS01000217.1, from coordinate 5,817 downwards.
ACCTTGGCTATTGAAAAACGTTCCAGCGAGGTGTGGCAAATTCTGGGTGCGGTGAAAACCGAATTTGGAAATTTCGGCGCCATTCTCGACAAAACCAAAAAGAAATTGGAAGAAGCCACCAACGTGATCGATCGTGCAGGTGTCCGTACGCGCGCCATCGAACGGAGGTTGCGCGCCGTGCAAGAATTGCCTGCGGAAGAAGCGGCCACGCTGCTTGGCGAGGCTTCGTCAGTAGAGGAAGAAGGTGAAGAGTGAAAGCTTAGCCGTTTTAGAAATAGAAACCAGTGATTGCCATGAAAAAAAAAATTGCTCAACTTGTGTCCGTGGTAGGGCATCCCCTGCTCACCATCCCGTTGTTTGTGTTGGTAGTAATGTTTTCGAGAGAAGATAAATGGACGGCTATGCTGGTCTCTTTCTTAGTCATCGGTTGCTTTTTCATTCCTGTCACCATCAGGCTGTTTATTAAGTCGAGAAACGGCAGCTATTCCAACTTCGATGTCTCCGATAGGATCCAGCGAAAGTCGCTCTATGCCTTTGCCATTCCGCTGCTGGCTGTTGTGGCCGCTGTTCTTTATTTCACCGATCAGTCCCGGGCTATCTGCTTGAATGTTGTGTTCGCCTTGATTCTGCTGGTTGCTTCCATGGCCGTGAATTTCTTTGTGAAATGCTCCCTGCATGTCTCCTTGAACGTGTTTTTAGCGGCTCTGGCCTACGACGTGAATGTCAATCTGGCGGTCGGTATTTTGCTTTTCACGGTTTTACTCATCTGGTCGCGTATCACCTTGGGCAGACACACTGTCAAGGAAGTAGTTTTAGGTTTTCTTCTTGGTACTTTGGTGAGTATCGTCATGTTGTATTTTGAGGAATCCATCTTGTGATGGCCGATTGGAACAGGGCAGCCCGGCACTTGGCAACAAGCTAAAGATATTTAGTTTTTTTAATGATTTTAAGCCTTCTCAAATTCCAATTTACCGTCCATTTTATAAAATACAAAATGCCAGACGCTTGCTAACTGCATTTTAAATCAATAATTATAAGGTATATAAGGGCGTTTGAAGCGCATCGGAGACTGATTTATTTGAAATATTTCTTGTAAATTTTACAATAAGAGGATATATAACACCTTTTTTGTCAATTTATTTCAATGAAAAAGCAAATAAATGTGCATCTAACACTTGTTTGATTTCGAATGATTTTATATTTTTGTTTGTCAATAAAATAACATGGGAGGAAAACCTGAATTTAGATGAAAAACAATGATCTTCATTTGTCGCAAAATGTTGCTTCCGCAATCAACACAATCCCCCATTTGTTGTTTAATAAACTACCTTTGTTGAAAAATTAGTGATATCAAAATATTAAATCAATTTTTAAGCTTTGTATGAAAACTATTGAAACTTTGAATAAGGCTGCCGACAACATTCGAATCCTTTCGGCTGCTATGGTTGAAAAAGCAAAATCAGGTCACCCAGGCGGTGCAATGGGTGGAGCAGATTTTATCAACGTATTATTCTCCGAATTTTTAGAATACGATCCCGAAAACCCCGCATGGGAAGGACGCGACCGCTATTTTCAAGACCCGGGACACATGTCGCCGATGCTTTATTCGGTGCTTGCTCTGACCGGAAAATATTCCTTGGAGGACTTGAAGCAATTTCGTCAATGGGAAAGCGTTACTCCGGGCCACCCCGAAGTGGACATCCTCAGAGGTGTGGAGAACACATCCGGTCCGCTTGGCCAAGGACACACTTTTGCCGTGGGGGCTGCCATTGCCGCCAAATTTTTGAAAGCCCGTTTTGGCGATCTGATGAACCAAACCATCTACACCTACATTTCTGACGGTGGTGTTCAAGAAGAAATTTCTCAAGGTGCTGGACGCATTGCCGGTCACTTGGGATTGGACAACCTAATCATGTTTTACGATTCGAACGGCATCCAGCTTTCTACAAAGACCTCGGAAGTGACGGACGAAGACGTAGAAGCAAAATACAAGGCTTGGGGTTGGAAGGTCATCACAATCAATGGAAATGATGTGACAGAAATCCGCAAGGCTTTGACCGAAGCTAAAGCTGAAAAAGAAAAACCAACGCTGATTATCGGCCACACCATCATGGGAAAAGGGGCGAGAAAAGAGGATGGCTCAAGCTTCGAAAACAACACGGCCACTCACGGTATGCCATTGGGTGAAGCGGGTGCAAGCTTCGCAAAATCGATTGCAAACTTGGGCGGAAATCCCGAAAATCCGTTTGTGATTTTCCCCGAAGCAGTGGAATTGTATGCCGACCGTGCCAAGGAATTGAAAGAAATTGCCGCTAAAAAATATGCCGAAAAGGCAGCTTGGGAAAAGGAAAATCCTGAATTGGCCGCCAAATATAAAAAATGGTTTGCAGGAGAAGTTCCCGCAATCAATTGGGAAGGCATCCAACAAAAGGCGAACGCTGCCACACGTGCCGCTTCGGCAACTGTGTTGGGCGAACTGGCAAAGAATGTGGAAAACATGATCGTATCTTCTGCCGACCTGTCTAATTCGGACAAGACGGACGGATTCCTCAAATATACCACCAGCCTTAAGAAAGGCGATTTCTCCGGTTCATTCCTTCAAGCCGGTGTTGCCGAATTGACCATGGCTTGTTTGGCAAATGGTATTGCTCTGCACGGTGGGGTGATTGCCGCTTGCGCTACCTTCTTCGTATTCTCGGACTACATGAAACCTGCTGTCCGTATGGCAGCCTTGATGGAGCTTCCTGTGAAGTTCATCTGGACTCACGATGCATTCCGTGTAGGGGAAGACGGGCCAACTCACGAGCCTGTGGAGCAAGAAGCTCAAATCCGCCTGATGGAAAAATTGAAAAACCACAAAGGACACAATTCCACATTGGTGCTTCGTCCGGCAGATGTGCACGAAACGACAGTTGCCTGGAAATTGGCCATCGAAAATACCCACACGCCTACCGCTTTGGTGCTTTCCCGTCAAAACATCAACGACCTTCCTCAGAACGGATACGCCGATGCTTTGAAAGCAGCTAAGGGTGCATACGTGGTGGCAGAGGATGCAGGCTACGATGTGATTTTGTTGGCTTCCGGTTCTGAAGTTTCCACTTTGGTGGACGGTGCCAAGCTATTGGCTGCCGATGGCATCAAGACTCGTATCGTTTCTGTGCCTTCGGAAGGTTTGTTCAGAAGCCAACCCAAAGAATACCAAGAAGAAGTGCTTCCTGTTAGCGCCAAGAAATTTGGTTTGACGGCTGGTCTTCCGGTAAATCTGCTTGGATTAGTCGGAGATAGCGGACGCATCTGGGGATTAGAATCATTTGGTTTCTCTGCTCCTTACAAAGTACTGGATGAAAAACTAGGATTCACACCGGACAATGTTTACAAGCAAGTAAAAGACTATTTAAAGTAAAATAAGTTAGCCGTGGAATCAGAATTGTTATTTTCCCAATCGGAAAAGCCTATCGGAATATGTGCCGACCATGCCGGATTTGAGGTGAAAAGCTAACTGATTAAGCTTTTTGAAGAAAAAGGCATTGTTTACAAGGATTTTGGCACCTATTCGCCCGACAGCATGGATTATGCCGATGTAGCTCATCCATTAGCAAGTGCTGTTGAAAGTGGTGAGTGCTATCCCGGCATATCTATCTGTGGTTCGGGAAATGGTATCAACATCACTGCCAACAAGCACCAAGGAATTCGTTCCGCATTATGCTGGAACGAGGAAATTGCATCCTTGGCACGCAAGCACAACGATGCCAACATGATTGCCCTTCCTGGCCGGTTCATCACCAACGAGGAAGCCCACCGGATCTTAGTGGTGTTTCTTAACACTGCTTTCGAAGGAGGGCGTCATCAGAGGAGAATCGAAAAGATTCCCATGCAATGTTGATTTAGCTCAATAGTCGTCGATAATGAAGAAAGAGGGGTTGTCCAAAAATAGGATAGCCCCTCTTGCTATTAATCCGCGGGTATTGGACTTACCATTCATTGAAGTTCCTCTTTTTCTTGCTTTTAGACATATTTTCTTCAGATTTGTTACCTACTCTCAAATTGAGACTTATCTTTGCATCTCAATGAAGCTACTAATTGTTGAGGATGAAGATGGCCTGAGGGGAACTATTATCAGTTTTCTTGAAGAGGTAGGTTACCAATGCGAGGACGCAACCCAGCTAGGTATGGCCCTGAATAAGGTAAACGATTACGAGTACGATTGTGTACTTGTGGACATTGGACTACCTGACGGAAATGGTTTGCAACTGATCCGTGAAATCAAAAAGATAGCACCGACTACCGGTGTGCTGGTGATTTCGGCCCGGAATTCGTTAGACGATAAGATTACCGGCCTGGAACTGGGAGCGGACGATTATCTGGCCAAACCGTTTCATTTGGCAGAGCTGAATGCACGTGTTAAATCGATTCTGAGGCGGGTAAAGTATGACGGTAAAATTGAAGTCAATATTGAACGGCTGAGAATACTTCCTGAATCCCGGCAGGTTTTCTGTGACGATGAAGCGATTGTGCTTACCAAAAAAGAGTTTGATTTGCTGGCCTTTTTTGTGGCAAATGCCAACCGGGTATTGACCAAAGAATCAATTGCCGAACACCTATGGGGCGATCTTGCTGATGCTGCCGATACCTTCGATTTTGTTTACTCGCAAATCAAGAACCTGCGGCGAAAGCTGCTCGACAAAACAAGCATCGATTATTTAAAAAACTTATATGGCATCGGTTATATGTTTCAAACGGATAGAGGATGAAACTCCAAACAAAAATAAACCGACGATTTATTGCCTTGCTCCTACTTGTATTTATGGTTGTGGGATGCGGACTCTACTTTATCCTTACGGCTGTAATTGATTTTAATATCGACGAAATACTGTCAAATCGGGCTGAAACGGTGCAGTCTTCGTTGCATCAGAATAAAATTACCCTTCCTTTTCACTCTCCCGATCAAACTATCGACATACAGCCTTCGAACGGGCAAAACGTCGAACAGCAATTTTCGGATACCACCATTTATGCCGCGAGCGAAAAAAGCATGGTACCGGCCCGCAAACTGGTTTTTCCGGACAGGGTAAATGGGAGAACGTACAAGGTTACGCTGGTGTTGTCGCATCTGGAGGCCGACGACTTTGTGGGGGTGGCTTTCTGGTTTATGCTGGGAACTTTTATACTCATCATTCTGGCACTTTACTTCCTGAACCGTAAATTGTCGGCTACTATCTGGAATCCTTTTTATCGGACGTTGAAAGAATTGAAGGATTTCAAAGTGGATCAAAAAGCGGTGAATAGACTGTCTTCGTCGACGATTGATGAGTTCGACCAGATGAACAATGTGCTGAATCAGATGATGCGGAAAATGACTAACGATTATGCTAATCTGAAAGAATTTTCAGAGAATGCGTCGCACGAAATGCAGACGCCACTGGCTGTGGTGAAATCTAAGCTGGAAGTGTTACTGATCGACCTGAATCTTTCCGAAGAGCATAGAAAACAAGTACAAACGGCTTATGATGCAGCCTCGCAGTTGTCGAAGCTGGGGCAGACATTGCTGTTGCTTTCTAAGATAGAAAACAACCAGTTTTTCGAAAAGCAGCCCATCAATTTGAACGCGTTGGTAGCGGAACGGTTAGACGAATTAGATGAATTGCTGGCGCATCGCAATATCGAGGTAGTTCGCGACTTGCAACAATCTTTTGTGGTAAATATGAATTCAATGCTGGCCGACCTGCTGGTGAATAACCTGTTGGGAAATGCCATCAAGCACAATGTTAATAACGGATTTATCCACGTTACGTCGCAGTCTTCGAGGCTGATTTTCAG
>MKRS01000216.1 GCA_001897035.1 Bacteroidales bacterium 45-6 | reverse complement strand
TATCAGTGTAAGTTTGTCTTTTACACCTTCGGGCAAGAATCCGAAAGAGAGCTTTTTGCGTTTTTCGCGCATGTTGTCGGCACTTATTCCTCCAACATACCAGTCGTTGCCTTTCCGGCGGGCAATCGTCACGTCCTTTCCTGGATAGCCATCGAGCAATTTGGTGTCGTCCCAGGCATTAGGAACAGTTCTCAGAAATGTCTTTGCGGCATCGGGCAAGGCGTAATACCCTTCGGGACGGTCGGCAAAATGCTGGATGCCCGATTCGAACAGCACGCTCAATGCCAGTTCGTGTCCATAGGATGTGATATGCGGGAATTGCGAATTGGTGAAGGTCACTGGCGTGTAATCCATTGCGCCCACCACATTGCGTGTAAATGGCAAAACGGCGTTATGCTCCGGTGCCGTAGCGGTAAATTCGGGGCCATTGTTGTACCATTCAGTTCCACGAACGCCTTCGTAAGTCATCAGGTTGGGATAAGTGCGGGCCCAGCCGCGCGGCACCAAGCAACCGTGAAAGTAAACCAGCATTTCAAATTGGGCGGCATCGTCCAGAATATCCAGGTAATACTTTATCATGTCCTGCTTTTCACTTTCGAAAAAGTCGATTTTTACGCCCACGACACCCAATTTCTTCAGTTTGGTGAATTCTTCTACCCGGTTTTCGTGTGTCAGCATCCGGTCTTTGGGAGTGGATGCTACCCAGGTGTGGTCGCCACCTGAATTGTACCACATCAAGGGCTTAATCCCTTTTTTCTGAATATATTTCAGTGCATCTTCCAGTTTGCCTCCATCTCCCATGCCGTCCCATTCCCAATCGAGCAGGGTGTAAGGCCAGCCCATATCGGCAGCCAAATCGGCAAAAGCGCAAACAGTTTTGTAGCTGCGTGTGCCATGATTGTCCGACCAGTAATTCCACGATGCCACGCCGGGTTTGATCCAGTCGGTTTTGGCGATGACTGACGGCGGGCACACATCGTCCACCAAGGTAGATTCCACAATGTCGGCAAGACTTCCCACCACCACCACGCGCCAAGGCGATTTCCAAGGAAGACTGATTGTTGGTTGCGACTCGCCTTTTCCGCGGCCATTCCATTGATCGGGAAAAGTGAGTTTGTATTTGGTTTTATCGGCGGCATTCGAAAGCTTTGTTCCGCAATAGTTTCTGTCGAGACCTGCTTCGTGGATCAAATACCAGCAGTCCTTTCCGGGTGTATTGAATAGCGCCGGATAGCCCCAGTCCTGTTGTACTTTTCCATCTTTCAGAGTAGAATACAGGCCTTCATTGGCAGGATTGAACTTTTCGAGCCATCGCTGGGTGCTGTCGGGAATGGAATAGGCCGTAAGTTCGTCCTTCACGACGAACGAACCCGATTTTTCGGGAAATTCATACCGGAAGGCCACGCCATCGTTGTAAGCCCGGAGGATAAGATTCAGCTTGGCTTTCGAAGGATTTTGGAAAGAAATAACAATCTCATTGGCCAAATTGCTGCATTCGGATCGCTTGCCATGAATGGCGGTATATTTTTCATTGATCGACACCACTTTCCCAACTTTCAGGAATTTGAGCTGCTTCGAAAAATCCTGATCGGAACGAGCGAGGCCCAACGCAATTTGGGGTATCACTTCCGACGTTTTGTCCTGATGGAGATACTTCACTTTCAAAAACCATTCGCCAGTCTCTGACTCTTGGGTATTGAAAAGTTCAACCGAAATTTTCTGATTTGGAGAAGCAACGGTTGTTTTTTGGGCCAACGCAGACAAGGAAAGGCACAGCAAAACACCTGCAACACTAATGATTTTCATGCAATTAAGTTTTTCTATTAGATGGTATGAAACTCGCCTGATTTTTTAATCATTGACTTGGGTGATTTGCTAAAAATCATGCTTTGCTTCATTATTAGATATCGTTGTTTATTTTTTCCAGAAACCCATCCCGGCAATCGCATCCA
>MKRS01000215.1 GCA_001897035.1 Bacteroidales bacterium 45-6 | reverse complement strand
GACCTCCACCAATCCGCAAAACGATGGATGGAGCCAATTGGAAACTTCTTTGAGTAACAATGTCAACATTGTCCAAACCGATTACCCGGTGGAAATGATCAATTATCTCAAGACAAAAGGACGACATTAAAACTAAACATACATGAATCACACAATAGTAAAAACATTCAGGCTTCTCTCTCTTACACTTGGCCTGGTTGCCCTTAGCACTCGGTTATCGGGGCAATCCGGCTTGCTGCTTTACGAACCTTTCAAATACCAGGAGGGAACCAGTCTCGGCACCAATTATCGGACATTGAGATCGGTACTATCCGGCACGTCCGATACAGTGTTTGTGGTTGCACATCGTGGCCTGCACATCATTGTCGGCAATGGCAACTACGCTGCGGAAAACTCCATGTCGGCACTCCGTCTGGCCATCCAAAACAAAATAGATATGATGGAATGCGACATACGTCCCACTTCAGACGGGGTACTTGTATTGATGCACGATGCCACGGTGGATCGGACAACAAACGGGACTGGCACACTAAGCGCCATGCCTTATTCCGAAGTGCGGAAACTCAAGCTCAAGAAATATGGATCCAGCACACTCACAACCGACACGGTACCCACTTTGGATCAAATACTCAAAGAGGCGAGGGGACAGATCTATCTCAACCTGGACATCGACCAGAAGTCCGATGCGGCAGCGGTGTTAGCGGCTGTGAAAAATGCACGGATGACCGACAACGTCATGTTCTTTGTGTCTGCCCGTTCCGATGCAGCCTATTTGCTCAACAATGGCGGAATGCCCATGCCTTCCTGTTACAGCGTTTCCTCATACAACACCTACATCAAAAACAATGTGAAACCTTACATATTCCAAACGGACAACGCCGGTGTCAACGAAGAATGGGTGTCGATGAAAAACGGTGGCATGAAAATTTACACCAACAACTACTTGCTCACCTCTACCGACCCCGTCACCGATGCCTGGAGCGAACTCGAAACAGCCTTGGCCAGCGGTGTAAACTTTGTGCAAACGGACTATCCCGTGGAAATGATTAATTATCTCAAGACTAAAAATAAACACTGATAAAATTATGAAAAAGATATTCCGGATAGTAATCATTACTATCGCCTTGTTGCCGCTTTGGCCCGCTTTTGCACAACAAATGAAAAAGGTAGCCACTAAAACCGTTTCTGTAGATGGGGCTTTGAAGACGAACAAAATAGTCATATCTTCCCACAGGGGCAGTTGGAGAACAGCACCCGAAAATTCGGTTCAGTCGCTTGTCGATTGCATAAAAATGGGAGCTGATATTGCCGAAACTGACCTCAAAAAAACAAAGGATGGCCAGATCATCATGATGCACGACAAAACGATAGACAGGACAACAACAGGAAAGGGAAAGCCCCAGGATTACACTCTCGACGAGCTGAAAAAGCTATCCCTCAGGGCTGCCACCGGGCATCCCACAAGGCATAAGATACCGACACTTAAGGAATATTTGGAAGTGGCAAAAGGGAAGGTAGTGGTAGATATTGATAAAGGATTTGATTATTTCTCGGAAGCCTATCCCATCATCAGGCAACTTGGCATGACTCGACAGGTCATATACAACGTCTATGACGGCATCACTTTCGACAGTGTTCGGGCAATGGTTGGGCCAATTGATCCTGAGTTGTATCTGATGGTGGTGGTGAATCCATCGGATCCTCGTAGTGCCGCCGTCATAGATTCCTACCGGCAACACCCACGTACCATCATCCAAACCGTGTTCGCCTCCGATACAGTGTGGATATTGAATAAAGTTCCCGAGATACGGAAAGATTTCCCGGTGTGGTTCAACGCTCTATGGCCCGAGCATTGCGCAGGACATGACGACGACATTGCCGTGGAAGAAAACAAGCCCGATCAGACCTGGGGATGGATCATCAGCAAAGGAGCCAACATCATTCAGACAGATAGGCCTAAGGAATTGGTTCAATACTTGAGAAGTAGAAAACTGCATAATTAAACACATCGTATGAAAAAACTGACTCTATTGACAGTATTTCTCGGAATGGTTGCAATGGCAAATGCCCAACTTATACAGGATAATGGAATTACAAGCCATCGGTCAATGTCTGTTTCCGCGAGCAACTGGGTCACACCCAATCCTCCAAAAATGGTGAATCCGTACCTGGCATACGATGGGCTAAGCACCGATGCGTCTTCCAATGCCATCAGTTTCGGTGGCTCGGGAAGCATCGGATCCAACAAGATCGGATTTACGCAGCAAAACTCGGGGACGGTCTATGCCTCGTTTATCATCAACGTAGTTGGACTCCAAAGCTGGGGCACGAACCCGTACAAATACAATTTCTGTTTCACAAACAGTGCAAATACGTTTGCAGGAGCTATCAACATATTCCCCTATGCAAGTGACCCCAGCAACAAATTCATTATCGGGGTATCCAAAAGAAACTCGAACAGCTATTCCAATGCAAACGCTCCGTATAACACTGCTAACCAAGCTATAGTATGGGGGTCAAAGTCCTATCCGCTGAATACAAACATCCTGCTGGTTGTCAGATACGACCTCTCCACTGCGGGCGACGTGGTGAGCCTGTGGGTCAATCCCGACAAATCCACTTTCGGAGCGACAACTCCACCTTCGGCTACCATTATCGATGCAAGTTCGGCATCAACAATTGCAAGCGCGCATAACCTGGCATATTTTAATGTGAGAACGGGGGCGGGATCTCCCGCCATGCTCTTTGACGAACTCCGGATAGGCACAAATTGGGCCAGCGTGACTCCACCTGTTGTCAGCACTAAAATCATTCCCTCTTCCAACAACACAGGCCAAGACTATGTGTATTTTCAGCAAAACATGTTGTTTGTGGTAGGGCTAACCCAAGACTGTCCTGTGGAACTTTATTTCTCCGATGGGAAATTGCTTGGTTCCTATTGGCTGACGAACGGTGCCACAAATATAGGAATACTTCAATCCGGCATCTATATCGTGAGGGTGCTTTCTCCCCAAGGAACACGGTCATACAAGGCTGCCAAATTCTAAACGGATGAATAAAAAAATAAAATGAAATGCCATATTACACGGTATATCCTAATTATTAATTTAAAAACAAAAACATCAAGAAAAAAATTACTTTAATCGGAACTTTATTAGCTATCGCATGTGTTGCGAATGCACAGTCGTATTACTACGATTCATTTGATTATACCCTTGGGAATTTAGGTTCGTCAACAGGGCCAATCATTCCGGCAACTTATACAACAGGAACTCCAAGTACTACTGCGGGCAACTGGAACTATGGCAGCACGAAAGGGGCTGTTGTCCAGAGCGGCACTCTCAGCTATTCAGGTCTCCTTACATCAGCTACCAGCACAAATGACATCAAACTTGTCAATACCGGATCATCAGTCAATCAAAGAATGGGTTTTTCGACCACAGATATCACATCTGCGATATATTATTCATTCCTGATGAATGTGGCTACCGCTCCGACTGCAACCACGAGGGTTGCCTCCCTGATCGGGACGACACGGACAGATGTCTCCGGATTAGGCACATATACTTCGAATCTCCAGATTGATGCTTCGGGAAAAATCCTGCTGGCACCAGACAACAACGGTATTACACTGGCGACAGCCATAACCACCAGCAGCGTAGTAGGTACGACGGTTTTTGTTGTTGTGAAGTATGATCCTTCCACATATAAAACCGATGTATGGGTCAATCCTGCCGCTGCCGACCTCGGGACAGCTTCCGCACCGACACCTACTAAGGCCGATATTGTGGGCGGAGCCACCACCGGTACGAATGGATTTACTTTTAAAACCGGATTAGGCGTTGTCAATGCCGAAATCGACGAACTTCGCATCGGCTCCTCCTGGGCTCAAGTTACCCCTGCAGCTTCCACTTCCATTATTGGTGCTATTTCTGACGATGCCGTCTCGGTTTCGTTCAAAGGGAATAGCTTGGAAATTTCGGGTATGGACGGAAGCAAGCTGGTGAGCTTGTATTCTGCCGACGGCAAATTAGTGAAATCCGTTTCCACAGAAGGCAACCAGGTGAATGCCGCAGGCCTTCAAACGGGCATCTACATCGTCAAACTTTCCTCTGCAAAAGGAGCGAAGAGCTACAAAGCAGTAAAAAAATAGTTTTCATGAGGGGTGAGGTCTCTCTTGGGAAAACTCGTTTTCTCGGGGGGGACCTCTTTTTTTATAACGAGTGACAAAGAGATCCTGTGATTCGATCATTCATCATTCATCACTCATCACTCATCATTCATCATTCATCATTCATCATTCATCATTCATCATTCATCATTCATCATTCATAAGTAACCACCGAGTGATTCAATGATTCCGTGATTCCTCACCGGCAAATGCCGAAAAATATTCCATAACAACCTTTCTTTCATAAATCATGTCAAAAATCATATCTAATTTTTTTGCCCCGCTTCCAGCCAGGCAATACGGTGCGGACGAGGAAACCAACCGCAAAAAGCTCAAGAAATACCGTTGGAGTGTATTCCTATCCGCAACAATAGGCTACGCCCTGTTTTATGTTTGCCGGCTGAGCATCAGCGTTGTCAAGAAACCTTTGGTTGACGAGGGGATTTTCAGTGAAACACAGTTGGGGAGCATCGGCGCAGCCTTGTTTTTCAGCTATGCCATCGGCAAGCTGGTTAATGGCTTTATTTCCGACCGGATCAATGTCAACCGGTTCATCGGCATGGGCTTGCTTCTCACCGCCTTTGTCAATGTCATTATGGGATTTTATCCTTTGTTCACAGTATTTCTTGTATTGTGGGGAATCAACGGCTGGTTTCAGTCGGCAGGAGCCGCTCCCTGCGTGGTAGCCCTCACTCGCTGGTTCAACCCGGAAGAGCGCGGCACCTACTACGGCATCTGGAGTGCGAGCCACAACATCGGCAAAGCCATCACCTTCTCCTTGCTGCCATTCCTGATGGGGATCGGAGGATGGCAATGGGGCTTTTGGGGAGCTGGAGCAGTAGGCCTGCTCGGTGCCCTCATCGTGTTTGTGTTCTTGCACGACAGTCCCGAAAGCAAGGCCCTGCCCGCTGTGGGGGATGAAAATCCCAAACCTGAAACAAACACAAAAGATGTGAGTTCCTCGCAGAAAGAAATACTGAAGAATCCATACATTTGGATACTGGCATTGGCAAGTGCACTGATGTATATCAGCCGTTATGCCATCGAGAGCTGGGGCATTTTCTATGCGCAGGCCGAAAAAGGATACTCCAATAGTGAAGCAGCCTATATTATTGGCCTTACGGCAATTACGGGAATTATTGGCACTGTGGTTTCGGGAATTGTTTCCGATAAATTTTTCAAAGGCAGTCGCAATGTGCCGGCTCTTGTTGCAGGCATTCTCAATGTGAGTTCACTGGCCGTTTTTTTCTTTTATCCTGATGGCAATCTTTGGTTAGACGCTGCCGCAATGCTTGTGCATGGGTTTGCAATAGGAATTCTAATCACTTTTGTGGGCGGATTGATGGCAGTGGACATTGCCCCCAAAAAAGCCACAGGCGCCGCCATGGGACTCATTGGCATTGCATCTTATGCAGGGGCAGGCGCGCAGGAGTTCCTGAGCGGGATTTTCATCAGTGATCACAAAACGATGATTCAAAATGTGGCTACATACGATTTTTCGGTGGCCCGCTTTTTCTGGTTTGGAGCAGCTGTGCTGTCTGTTCTGATGGCCTTGTTTGTGTGGAATGCAAAGCGACGGTAGGCTATCATGCTGAGGGTTGCTTGCTAAAAATCTTTTGGCTTGGGGAAGACGGAGGTTTTGCATTGCATAATAATGTTAACTATACTTAATTTATTGGGTTCTCAAGAAACAAAAATCTATTTTTATTTGGAAACATTCTAATTTATTGTATATTTGTAGAAGTAACAGATATTTGCACAATCTTTACTCAAAAAAATCCCCCAATCTCCCCTCATTGAAAGCCTACTGAGAATGGACGCTGAGTTGCAACAATTTCTATTCGCAATAGGGCGAAGAAAAAAGGCAACAACACTAAAGTTTCACACAAAATTTTGAAAAACAAAGGCCGAAGGCCAAATAACCTTAAAAATTGAAAATGAAAACACAGACAGGCAGGGGCTCTCTCAAAAGAAATTTTGAACGCTAAATTATGCAGATTACGCAAATTGTATTGGGTAACTTTATTCAATAAATCAGATATTTAGGCTGCATATAGCTACTTGTAAAATAAGAAATTAGCGTAATTTGTGTTCTTTTGAAACAGCCTCTTTCCGCCAACTTCGGGATGTGAGCCATCCGTCTTGAAGACAACATCAAAAAACCAAAACAACAAGAAAAACGAACAAAAAAAGAATTCACCGTTGTATGTGTGCAAGCACACACACCAACCGACTGTTTCGATCACCTTGCCATGAGGTGACGGGATGGATGTATTGGCCTCTTCCGGAAGGAATCCTTAATGTGAAAAACACTATTTTAACGTGGGTTCGATCTAAGAAATAGGAGCAACCGCATGTCATACAAACAAACTTAGAAAGAGGATTCGCGAAGTAGTACGAGTAAGTCAAAAGAGCCCCTGGAGAACTCCTTTCATCCGTAGAAGAAGAAAATATCCCGTCGGGATATTCGCTCGGTAGAAAAGGGGGGCAAAAGAAGGATGCCATGCCGCAGGTATGCACCCTTATTAACGGATCATCCCTACAGGATGATAAGCGCATGGGCTTGAATGTTGTTCTACCGGGCTGTATTTCCTATGGAAAAAGAGCGAAATGCAAAAAATTGCTTATATCGAATTCGCGTTATTTTAGAGAATTACACACTACTTTTCCATTTTTTCAGTGAAAAGAATTACTTAAATCTTAAATTATTGATTATCATGAAAAAAACTATTTTCAAAGCGGCACTTGCCTTAGTGGCAACATGCTTATCTTCAAATGCCCTAATGGCGGATTCGGTACTTAAGCTTACAACTGGAGAGCCGACAAATTACTTTGCTAACATAGCAGCAAACTGGGATTGGAACAATGCATTTGATATTAAAGTAAATGGAGGTACGGGGCAAAAAAATATCCTGAACTGGAGTATTCCTTATGGATTAATATTACAAAAAGATGGTGGCAATGTGGGCATTGGAACCACAACACCTTACGCAAAATTAGACGTTACTGGTAATATTTATCTAACCAAACATGCTAGCACAAATATGAGTGACGCTAGCGAACGCGGTGAATTTTTCATCGGATCAAAATCGGGTAATACTGGTGACGGATTTGCCGGAATGAAAATCGCCGTGATAGGCGGAACTGCTGGTTGTGGAAATGGAGCTAGAATTTATTTTCGTACTTGGGGTTGCGAAATTAGCTCCTCTCGAGATATCATGACCCTCAACGAATGGGGCAACGTGGGTATCGGGACTAGTATACCAGCAAAAACGTTAGACGTAGCCGGCAAATTGTTTCTATTTAGTGGAAGGAACGGTAACCCCACACTTAAATTTAACAATACTGGCATGGACATGGCTCGAATTGGAGGGACTGCAGCATCAGGTATTGGCATTTGGGGTACAGCAAATGTGGAAACCGATAATACCCCGACAATGTTAGTTAAGGGTAGTAATGTGGGCATCGGAAACACTGCACCTCAGTGCGCACTCACCGTCGGCACCGACAACGCCAGCACCACCTCCCTGCAACTCGATGTAAAAGGCAGCGCCCACTTCAACAACGACTTGGGCACCACCACTGCCACAATGACCAAAGTGTCTATCAATACCGACACGTATGTGCCCGGCTGCGCCCTCACCGTGGCCGGCCCCACCTACATTGGCGATTGGAACACGATTGAGAGTAGTACTGTCAATGCAGACTACATCGGCACCTACAACCTGTGGGTGGACAAGGGGGTTGTGAGTCCGGATTTCGTGTTGTCGGATGTGTCTGAATGGGCGGACGATGTGTTTGAACCCGAATACAACTTGCCGACACTGAAGGAGGTGGAGCAGTATGTTTCGGAAAACGGACACCTGCATGGAGTGCCCTCTGCCAAGGAAGTGAAGGAAAACGGCTACTCGGTGGCCAAGCTCAATACCACCCTGCTGCGCAAGGTGGAAGAGCTGACGGTGTATGCCATCGCCATGGAGAAAAAAGCAAGCAACTTACAACAACAGCTTGACGAGTTGAATGAGTTGAAGAATGAGTTGAAAGAGCTGAAAACCAGCCTTCAGAAATAGGAGGCAGGGCTATAATATCGAAAGACTTAGTCCGAATCGCCTGTGCAAGCCATTGAGGATAAGCTCTTTGCCGATAGCGCAAAAGCTTATGTTTCATGCGGCATTTATTCCGGTGAGTCAATTATGCTTTCCGTAGGGTGAATCAACTGGCATTCGCTTGCGGCAATTCGGACTTGCATCGATTTTCGATTCATATTCTTGAATTTTAAAATTTTCAAAAGATGAAAAATATAAAACACATACAACAACCCCGGGAGATGGCCGAACGAAGTTCCGCATTCTCGGACAAGAGGCTCCCGACTTGGTTTCGGCATGCAAGCGTGTTGGTGTTTCTGCTGCTCATGTGGAGCGGCGCATCCAGCACAACTCTGTCATCTCCTAATCCGAAAACGAACTCGGCCTACACCATAGACGATATGGTGATGCTCGACCTTACGACTTTAAACTCTATAAAAGAGAAATACTACACAACCTCAAGTCCCACATACGGAATAAAAGGGACTGTGCCTGCCGGCGGGAAGATAACCGTGAAGATGTGGCCATACGACCCGAGTAAAGCAGACGGCAAACTGGACTTGTGCATCTTCGAAGTGTCGCTCAGTTCCACTTCTCTGACCAGCTATGGCAAAGAGACCAAAACCGTGAGTCCGAGCAGCCTTTTAAAGGGGGAGAATCAATTTTCAAGCGTAGCATCCGACGACATCTTTAGGCTGATCTCACGCAAGGGTTTTGGAACAAGAACCAATTGCATGAGAGGACTATTTTCGTTTAACCTTTTTGTCCGTAAATTGAGATCGGACGTACGGGCACTCTTGTATGATGTGCCACATGGAGACAACGAAATCACAAGCGATTACGACGAGTGTATGAAATTTATTTCCGCTCGCCTGCCTGTGATTGTGGAGGTGGAGTATAGTGGTACAGGGGTCAGCTTCACCGCGGCCAAAATACCCGGTATTCCTGCTTTAACCCCGAAAACCGAAAATAATGCGACCATCGTGGACGCTCCTCGCCCCAATCTTGCCAACTTTTGCACGGGCAATAACTCTGATTATTGTGATATATACCGAGATATAAGGAATCCACCGGATCCGACAGCAACTGGCTTCAAGGAGAATATTTATGTGGCCTGCCATCGCGGCAAATGGGGGCAGCCCTTGAGCGGAGGTAGAGCAGAAAACACATTTGATGCCGTAGTGGATGCCGAAGCAATTACAGGCTACAGTTCGAAACTGATAGAGATGGATCTAACAGAGATTGCTGATGGGACCCTGGTATTCCTGCATGATTACGTGATGAGCCGGTTGACCTCCTATACTGGATATTTATACTCTTTCCAAATGACGTGGCCAAAAATGCGGGATTATTATGTCCGCTTGCGGGACGGCAGCCTATCTACCAGCAAGGTGACACCATACAACGACTTGGCGCTCCACATGCGGAACTATAACCACTTCCTGATGTTGGACATCAAGGAGAAACAAGCCAAAATGAGAGGTACTACGTGTGTGGCCAATTGCGATTTTCAAACTGCACTGACTCAAGATGCAAGTTGGGCCACCATTACCAGAAATGCCATTATTAAAGCGACTGCACTCAACGCAACAAACAATATTACGATCAAGACCTACAAATTTCCACAGGTCATTGTAAAATTGCTGGGACCCAGAGTTTCCAAATTCGTGTTTTGGACGCCGATGATAGTGAGCAATGCCCCCCAGTGGAAAACCAACGGGCAGCCCGACATTCAGAAAATGTGTGATTTTGTGGATGAATGGCAAAGCAAGCTGGGCGATGTGGTGCTCTGTTTCGAAACCGACTTCTTCACGCCCAGCGATGTGCAATTGCAGTCGTTTAGCCGTACCAAAAATGGGGTGACGACCACCTACCAGAATTTGCCGCACTACATCTACGCCACCACCGGGCGCAGGAGCGGCATATTCTCGGAAGATCCGGCTTCGACGAAAGGCACGGTGAACCGGTGGGGTGACTGGAAAATGAAAGATACCTCCACCGATCTGCGGGGCGATTTCCTGTGGCTGTCGAAAATACCGTATGGCAAGATATTCCTGGTAACCACCGACCGCCCCGATGTGTGGAATTCTCTTAAAACGGAACTTCAGAAATGAAGTCAAGGTTTTTAAAAATCTCCAAACGTTCCGATAGAGTGTATCGCAATGCTTTGGCATTCGCACCCTATCGGAAATGAGGGGAAAATAGTTTTAAACTAAAAAAACATACAAATATGATGCACTTACTAATTAGGCAAACCTGCCGCAAAAAAAACAAGACGGCGATGCTTCTTGTGGCGTTGTGGATGCTGGCCGCATCGATATCCGCGCAGTTTGTCACGGATAATTTTCATGTTTACCTCACAAATATCGATAAAGTGGTGGTTGAAAGTTCCATCAAAAACACAGGCCAAGTTCGCAATAGTGATCTATCCGAATACAGCTATTTTTTGCAACCCACCACAGCAGCGAGGGACATGCGTTGGCTTCGCTTCATGGTGAAAAACATAGGCAGCAGCGATGCCGATATGCAATTGCTCAAAATCAGCGTAGGCACCAACGATGTTATATCGCTGCTGTACAGCTCTTCGACCTTAATTGTAAGGCGGTATATCACGAACAGCAGCTACGTCGATTACAAGCTGCTTGACAAGTTGTTCGATTTTTCCCAAAAAGCCACAAAACCCTATTATCAGATCGGCTTTTGCTTTGGAGCCAACTTCATGTGGCTTGATGTAGCCCCTACAACCTCATTAAATGCCCCAACATCCGGATTCTTGCATTCGGTGTGTTTCTTTGGCGTGAACAGCGGAGGTACGGACTACATGTCGTCGATAATAAATCCCCCGAACAGCGCTACCGTGAAGCTTACATTCACAAATGGACGGTCGGAAGACACCAGTAATGCCATAAATGGCGACCTCTGCGCCATCAATTCCAGCGATTTGCGCACCTTGTTGCAAGACTGCTACATTGGAGGCGTGTGCACTACGAGGTCTTCGTTGTACGATCCTGCTACGCAGGCTACGCAGAATGCAGACATCAACTCGGACGAAGATGTGTTTATCGTGTATCCCAACCCTTCGGCAGGCGACGTGCAAGTGGTGATGACCGCTTCCCAAAAGGGGAAAGTGCGGTTCACGCTCACAGGAGCTACCGGTCAGCAGGCTTTTGCCACCGAGCGGATGGTGGAGGCTGGGAAACAGACCATCCCCTTGAACATGGGCCCCGTGGCGCCAGGCATGTACATCCTGAGAGCCGTGAACGCCAATGGCGGGCTGGAAGGTCAGATGAAGCTTCTCATCAAATAGAGGTGTGACTGATAATCAAGAGCTGTTAGCCGCGGGTGAAACCTGACGGCTAACAGCTACTTGTTGTGAGAAGCCGGATGTATGCAAAAATCCAATCCGGCCAACTGCTTGAAGCGGTTGATTGTTCTATTTTTTTATAACTTACCACCTAAATCAAAGAAAAGCAATGCAAATCAAAAAAAAATCAATCATGCTCTTGCTCTTGGTGATGACCATGACCTGGTCTTATGGGCAAAACAGTGCTTATGTATATCAAGACAGCCTTTACAGGCAACTCAAAGGCTATAAGGTGAAGATAGCTGCTGCGGATAGCCTCACCAAGATGTATTCCGACGAAATCAAGGCCGAACGGGAGAAGTTGACGCAGAAATTCAATCAACTGAGCAGCCCCTACAACGTAAAGCAAAACGAATCGGTGGAGATGCTCAAGGGGAGGATGAGTGCCTTGGATGTGGAGAAACTCAACATCCTCGTGGAGGAAGAAAAAGCCTTGAACAACAAATATACAAGCTACAACGCTTTGCTCGAGAAACAGTATAAACAAGACATCCAGCCTTATGTGGACAAGGTGAATGCGGCCATAGAGGAGTATGCTGCCCTAAACAAGCTCGACTATGTGTGGATTGCCGACCGGCTGAAACCTGCCGTGGCATACATCAACCGAGGGAAGGACATTACATCCACGATAGTAGGCATTGTGAGCAAGAAAATTCCATAAAACAGCAAGAGATGACGAGTATGTAAATTCTTATGGCTTGCTTGTCCGAAAATAGTATCCGTTGACGATTAAGTTTATTTGCGCTGCCTGAGGTTGGCGTTTGTTGGTGAGTGCAACTTCCTGCGCAGGGATGAACCAAAATGACATTTGGCTTGTTATAAGTTAACGTGAGCTCGATCTAAGAAACAGAAGCAACGGCATGTCATGAAAGAGGTTCCACAAAGTAGTACGAGTAAGTCAAAAGAGCCTCTGGAGAACTCCTTTCATCCGTAGAAGAAGAAAATATCCCGTCGGGATATTCGCTCGGTAGAAAAGGGAACAAAAGAAGGGTTGCCATGCCGCAGGTATGCACCATTTTTCACAGATCATCCCTACAGGGTGACAAGCGTAAGGCTTTGAATGTTGTTCTACCGAGCTGTATTTCCTACGGAAAAAGAGCGAAATGCACAAAATTGCTTATATCGAACTCACGTTAAGTTATATTTTGATTATCTATCGGGAATGTAGATTGGCGGTAGCACAAACTTAACCTCCATTTAAGGGAAGATTATTGTCCACAGCAATTTGGAGTGTTCTATTTGTGAAGTAGAAACTGTTAACACACTCGTATCCAACACAACATTGTCAAGAACCAACGATTATCCTATGTTGCAAATCCAAACAAACGGCGATGATGGCGAAAAAGCCCTTTTGGAAAAGTTGAAAAGCGGATCGTATGTTGCTTTTCACGAATTGTACGATTTGTATGCCGGCAGGCTTTATGGGTTTGTCTTTGAAATGACCCGTTCCAGAAACCTTTCGAGCGAACTTGTGCAGGATACTTTTATAAAAGTTTGGATTCACCGCGAGTCTGTTCTCCTTGACCGTCCATTCAAGGCTTTCATTTTTAAGATCGCAAAAAACCAGATGATAGATATTTATCGCAAGAGAATGAAAGATCCTGTTTTTGAAGATTATTTGTTTTATGAAAGCGACAAGCTGGCGTCAAACGAAACGGCTGACGGCGAATTGGACTTTGACGAGTTCAACCAGCATTTGGCACGGGTGAAGGAAAAATTGAGTCCCCGCCAGCGCGAAATATTTGAACTCAACAAAGAGCAGGGAGTCCCTGCGTCGGAAATTGCCAGGCAACTGAACCTTTCAGAGCAGACAGTGTACAACCAGCTATCTTCGTCCATGCAAATAATGAAAAAAGAGATGGGAAAGTATTTGTCTCTCTTTTTGTTGTTTTTTTGAATCAGTGCAGCACACAATGGGCACTACAACTGCACATAGACCACTTTCTTGGTCTCGAAAAATTCCCCTTCGAAGCAATCGCTCAAATCCGTGATGTCGGCCACATTTTTGAATGGAAGCACCTCGTGAGCCAATTCTCCGCCCTTGAGGCAGATGAGTCCGTTGGGGATGGCGTTTTTGTGATCGGAGGAAATGTTCTTGCGGGCTATTTTCACGAGATCTGCCAACGGCATTACGGCTCGGCTTACCACAAAGTCAAACTTGCCTTTTTCCTCTTCGGCCCGTGCATGACGGAAGCTCACGTTGGTCAGGCCAATGGCTACCGCCACCTCAGTGGCCACTTTCACTTTCTTGCCAATGCTGTCAAGCA
>MKRS01000214.1 GCA_001897035.1 Bacteroidales bacterium 45-6 | reverse complement strand
TAATGAACAGCACAAATCACACAAATACAGCGACAAGTTCCATGCTCCGCTCAATTTGGATGCCTATTTCGACTACGATGAAGGGATGGCTTATGCCAAAGAGGTGGGAAAACCTGTCATGATTGACTTCACGGGACATGCCTGCGTGAATTGCCGCAAGATGGAGAATGATGTGTGGCCGGATAGCAAAGTATTGGGAACCATAAATAAAGACTATGTGCTGATCCAACTTTATGTGGACGACAAGACTGACCTGGAGCAAAAGGAACAATATGTTTCCAAATTCAGCGGCAGGAACATTCGCACCATCGGTAACAAATGGAGCGACCTGCAGGCATCGAAATACAACACCAATTCGCAACCCTACTATGTCTTGCTCGACAATTCGGGCAACTTGCTGGTGAAACCGCAAGGTGCGAACTACAACGTGGACGAATTTGCCGCATACCTGAAATCGGGCCTGGATGCCTACAAGAAAGGCAAGGCGCAATAAGATTTTAGGAAATTGTTTTCTTTAAAAAGTCAGATGCCGGATGATTCGCAGAATTGTCCGGCATTTTGTTGTTAATCCTTCTTGGCTTCTTCCAGTTTCTTTCTCAAGCTATCCCATTCCAAAGCAGCCTTGTAGCTCGTTTCGGCAAATGGCGGGATGTTTTCAAATTCCTGCAACAGTCTATCTTCAATCAAATCGTGTAACTCGCTGGCTGCTTGCGACATTTTGAACTTGGCTTTGCTCACGGCTTTCTCCAAATTTGCTATTTCCTCTTTTGTCATAACATTCTTCTTTGTTGATATTGAATATGTTTCAATTTTTATGCCATGAGGTTATTCTGTTTATAAACAATGAATTGTCGTCTTGTCTCTTCTGCAAAAATGTAGGATTACTTGATATGTAAATACAGAGATGTAGCTTTTCCCTTTTTCTACCTCTCTTTCTCCAGCCTGCACTTCACCAAGCGCATCGGGTTGCCTGATTTGACGTTTTTCAGCTTGGAGAAACTGTAAATATTACCGCCATGGAGTTTGAATATGTTAGGATTGGTTTGCAATCTTTTCGTTACACGATTTAAAAAATAAAGCAGGGAAATTCAACGTTTCGTGAACTTCCCTGCTTCGTAATAAATTCTTGGTGAGTGTGCTATTTGCTTGTCATTCTCTTGATAATGCTGTAAGCATCCACGATTCCCAGTTCCCCGGCACGGCGCAGGTCGTCAAGCCCTTTTTCTGTTTCTTGGACTGACAGGTGGCACAGCCCGCGGTTGAAGTAAGCCTCGGCCAATTCGGGATCCAGCTTGATCACTTCGTCGTAGTCGGCGATTGCGGCAGGATACTCCTTTTGTGAGGCCTTGATCTCAGCCCGGTTGTAATAGGCATATTCGAAGTTGGGAGACAAGGCTATCGCGCGGTTGTAATTGCTGACAATTTGTTCGTAATCAAGTTTATTCTGGTTTACGATTGGTGTTGTCAGAGGATCGGCCTTCGTTGGAGTTGTTGTTGTGCTTCCTAAAGTTGGCGTTTTGGATGCCGCAGAAGAAGCCTCGTATTCCGGACCGCTGTTTCGGAGATCGAATTGCTTGTTGACGACAACAGCCAAATTGAAATAGGCCAGTGTGAATTTGCTGTCGAGGGCGATCGTCTTTTTGAAATCGTCTGCCGAATTTGCAAAGTCTTGTACCATCAGGTACTCCATTCCCCGGGCGAAATAGGCCAGCGCATTGTCGGGCTGACTCCGGATTAGTTTCGAATATTCGTCGATTAGCTTGAAGTGTGTGTCGATTTGTGCTTCTTGCAACGGCGATTCGTTGTTTGTGAGCCGCAACTTTCTCTGAAAGAGAGGATTGTTGTTGATCTCGTCCAGCAGAGGGCTGTAATATACAAAACGTTTGGCTTCGCTCACGCTTTCGTAGTAGGAGATCACGAATTTTGGCTGGAGTTGTATCTTCACCTGTCTGTCCTGCACACGTCCACG
>MKRS01000213.1 GCA_001897035.1 Bacteroidales bacterium 45-6 | reverse complement strand
ACTTTGGCATAGGCTGTTTGGGCACGCATGGCAAATATGTCGAGAATCAGGCTGGTACGGTCAAGAATCTTGATTTCAAGCGTTTTTTCAATGTTCTTTATCTGGCGGGGCGAAAGCTCATCGTCGAATATAATTATCCCGATTTCCTCTTCCTCCACGTAGCTTTTTATTTCTTGCAACTTTCCGGTGCCGACAAAAGTGATTGAATTTGAGACTTCCAGTTTTTGCACAAACCGCTTGTCTGGTACAAAACCGGCTGTTTCAGCCAGAAATGCCAATTCATCCAAATACTCTTGAACTTGCTCGGCTGTTTGCTGCGAGGTAATGAGACCCACCAGCACAGCGCGCTCGTTTTTTGACTCCGATATGATAAAATCTTTCATTCAACTATTTTTACTAAAGGAAACAAAATTAGTCCAATAATCTTACATTTCCTACATCGTGATGCGAATTTCTTTCCAAAGTGTTGATTTTTAAAAGATGAAGTCCGATTTCAGCAAATGAGCCTCCTACAAGACTCCACCAAAGAAAAATGCGCCTGGAGAATCAGATCTCCAGGCGCATTTCTTAGTCAACTCTCAATATCTTATTCTTCGCTGTTGAGATTCGTATCTATTGTTTCGATTTTCTTGATTAGAATCTTCAGTTCGTCTTTCAACGATTGAATCTTGTGTTCCATGTCCTTAAACAATCCGCCTCCGCCTTTGGATGAAACCGAGAGGAATCCGATGTTGTTTTCATAGGTTTGGATTTCGCCCTTCACCTTATCAAACTGGCGCATAAGTCGTTCCCTCTCATAATACAGTTTGCCTTTGGCCTTTTCGCCACCGGCAATTCCTTCGATGGACGACTTGAAGGCTTGCAACCTCCGTTCCGATTTGTCAATGCGCAGACGGTCAAATTGAGCATCGGCGGCCTTTTGCATTTCCTTGTAGATCCTATCCTTTTCCTTGAATGGAACAAAACCTATTTCATGCCAGGAGTTGAGCAATTCTTTTAATTTTACACGTGCTTCTTCAGCTGGAATCTCGGGAGAAATGGCAAGGATGTCGATGATAATTTGCTTTTTCTTCTCAAGGTTTGCCAATTCTTCTTCGTGCTGGCTCGATGTGTTTTTCTTCTTTTGTTCAAAGAAATGGTCGCAAGCGGTGACAAAGCGCTTCCAAATGGTGTCGGAATATTTCCGAGGCACTTGTCCTATTGTTTTCCATTCCTTTTGGATGGCCACCAATTCGTCGCCCGTTTTCTTCCAGTCTGTACTGTCCTTGAGTGCTTCGGCTCGCTCACAAAGTGCAGTCTTTTTAGCTAAATTCTGGTCGAACTCGTCGCGGAGGGTCTTGAAGAATACAGCCTTTGCCTCGAAGAAACGGTCACATGCCGCACGGAAGCGCTCGAAGATCTGTGTGTTGAGCTTCTTGGGCACAAAGCTGATGGTTTTCCACAATGCCTGTAACTCAAGTATTTCTTTGCTTTTGGAATCCCAATCCTTGAAATTTTTCAAGACGTCGAGATCGATAGCCTCAATCTTCTCGCAGATTTCTGTTTTTTTGACCAGATTTTCTTCTTCTTGCTCCTTGAGCGATTCGAAGTGCTTCTGATAGTTTTTGTTGATTGCGGAAGAAGCTTCTTTGAATCGAGCCCAGGTTTCTTCACGAATTTCTTTCGCCACGGGCCCTATTTCACGCCATTCCTGATGGAAATTTTGCAATTGGTAGAAGGCCGAAACCGGATCCGGTTCGTTTTGTAGCCGCTCCACAGCCTCGATGATGGAGGTTTTCAATTCTAAGTTTTTGCGGAAGTCGTAGTCGCGTAGTTCATTGTTGATACGGACAAGGTCATAGAATTTTTCGGAATATATCTGGTACGATTTCCACAGCTCATTGAGTTTGGCTTGCGGAACCAGCTTGATTTCGTTCCACTCTTGCTGCAATTTCTTGAACTCGTTGTATTGCTTGCTGAACTCTTCACCGCTTGCCTCCTCGACCA
>MKRS01000212.1 GCA_001897035.1 Bacteroidales bacterium 45-6 | reverse complement strand
GAAACGATAGACGTTTTTGCTGATGTTTCGTCGCTTTTTCCTCGAAAGCTTCTGAAAATTGACTATTGTTTGGCAGGTCTTCTGACTTGCTCCCGTAGTTGAACGCCTTCCCGAATCAGTTAGCAGTGTTCAGTTAACAGCTATCAATAAAACTGTGACCGTAAACTGGTGACTGTTGATTGTCTTCAGTGGCAAAAGTGTTGTTCAATACGTTGTTTTCAATTCAACTGTTAACGGATGATTGTTAACTGCTAACTGAAAAAGAGCTTACAGCAGCGGGACTGTACAGGATTCTCACCTGTTTCCCTTTTAATCGTCGTGGCAGGAATGCTCGGACGAACCAAATTCGGGGACAAAGGTAGAGATTTTTTTTTCATCTCATCGTTGTTCCTAAATTTTATTTCACTCAAAGTAAAGATCACGCTGCATTCACTGCGAAAAACCTTTGTGTTCTCTGCGTGAAAGCATGCAATCCTATGCAGAGAAGTTGCAGCATAAAAAAAGTTGCATCCAACGCCAGCAACTTTGCGGGCATGGATGCAACCATCTGTTTATAGGAGAGAAAGCCTTACGCCTCTTTTTCGAGTTCGATCAGTAAGTCGCTTTTGCTGGTGGTGTCCCCTTCCTTCACATGCACTTTCTTGATGACCCCTTTGGTGCTTGCCAGGATCGCGTTCTGCATTTTCATCGCTTCCAGGATTAGGAGCGTGTCTCCAGCTTTCACTGAATCGCCTGTTCGCACCATCACTTCCAAGATTTTGCCCGGCATAGGGGCCTTCAGGCGGATGGTGGTCGATTCGCTGGCTTGCGTGGCCAGGAATTTCTTGCGCCGGATAGAAAACGGGGTTTCTATCGAAAAGCTATAGCTCACGCCGTTGATAAGCAGCTCGTAGTCGTTTTGGTGATGCGAGACGATTTCCACGGGATAGCGTAGCTTTCCGCAGGTGATAAAGTCGAATCCGTCTTCGTCAGTTTCGAAATGGAGATCGTTATCGCATACAGTATGGAGAACTTTGCCCTGAGGATCCCTGTTGAAACCTTGTTCAGCATTCGATTCCTTGTTCAATGCGATGAGTTCTTTGTGGAGAATATTCATAGAATTCCGATTTTTATTAGTTAAAATTCAACCTGTTGCGGGTAGTCCAAGCATCTTCTTCACTTTCCAGCAAGGTTGGGACTGTGTGTTGCTCGGCATAATGGCTGGTCGCAAAGAACGCGGCAAGAAGCTCTTCTTTTTCTTCCCGATAAACCAGCGATTCCATGTCCTTTTCGATAAACGAGGTGTCGAATTCGCCCGAGCGGAAGATTTCGTTCCTTAGTACTGCCTTGTCGAACGGAATGGTTGTTTTTACCCCTTTGATTTGGAACTCAGACAAGGCGTTCAATGTTTTCTCGATCACAGCCTGGCGCGAATCTGCGTGGACAATCAGTTTGGAGATCATCGAGTCGAAATGAGGCGTCACTTCCGATCCAGGCACAATCCCCGTGTCGATGCGTATTCCATCGCCTTGAGGCACCCGCAATGCTTTCACCACGCCAAGGCAAGGAGAGAATCCCGACTGAGGATCTTCTGCATTGATGCGGCATTCGATGGCCCATCCTTTGAGTTTGATGTCGCTTTGTTTCAGCGGAAGTTTTTCGCCGCGGGCCACTCGTATTTGGAGTTCGATCAGGTCGAGTCCTGTAATCATTTCTGTCACGGGATGTTCCACCTGCACGCGGGTGTTCATTTCCATGAAAAAGAAATTCTTGTGCTTGTCGAGCAGGAATTCCACGGTGCCCAAGCTCATGTATCCCGCTTCCTTGGCCAACGCCACGGCGGAGGCTGTGATCTTTTTGCGGAGTTCTTCGTCCAAAGCGGGCGAAGGCGCTTCTTCGATCAATTTTTGGTGCTTGCGCTGGATGGAGCATTCTCGCTCGCCGAGGTGTACCACGTTGCCGAAATTATCGCCGACGATCTGGATCTCGATGTGATGCGGATTTTCC
>MKRS01000211.1 GCA_001897035.1 Bacteroidales bacterium 45-6 | reverse complement strand
AAGCGCCTCTGCAGGATCAGGTAGGAAACACTACTTTGTCGCCGGGTGATCTTATTTATGAAGACTATAATAAGGATGGCCGAATTGACGATAATGATATCCATCCGCTTGCACGCAATAACCAGATCCCGGGAGTCAATTTTGGCACCACCATCAGCTTGTCATGGAAGGCATTTGATCTGAATATGCTGTTTCAGGGCATATCTCAATATTGGGTTGAGTACACAGAATCCTGGACAAATCCTTTACCATTTGGCCGCAACGGACTGGATATATTTATGGACAGGTGGCACAAGGAAGACATTTTTGATAAAACCAGCGCATGGGTTCCGGGAAAATACCCTTCTACTTTATCGAAAGCCTATAATGGCAGACCTTCCCTGTTTTGGAGATACAATGCCAGCTATGTTCGCTTAAAGAGCCTTGAAGTCGGCTACAGCCTGCCCGGACAAATGCTGAGAAAAGCCGGCATTAAAAGAGTACGGGTATACGTGAACGCATTTAATCCGTTAACGTGGTCCAAGCTGAAATTTGTTGACCCTGAGCATTCGCCCGGAGAGGATGGCAAGGAATACCCGATCGTTAA
The DNA here is from genome assembly GCA_001897035.1 of Bacteroidales bacterium 45-6. Taxonomy (GTDB): domain Bacteria; phylum Bacteroidota; class Bacteroidia; order Bacteroidales; family Dysgonomonadaceae; genus UBA1309. The sequence goes on along the minus strand of MKRS01000211.1, from coordinate 1,401 downwards.
AAATTATAACATCGGGGTAAATGTTACTTTCTAACCTGTTGTGAGCGTATAACCGTAGTATTTAACCAGACATTTAAAAGACAAATTTATTCAGATGAAACGAATTCACATATATATGCCGGTGCTGGTACTGACTCTGGCGTTGCCGTTGTCATTCACATCCTGCAAAAAAGTGCTGGATGTTCAGCCGGAAAATATCCTGCAGGATGAAACAGTATTTTCCGACGAAAGTGCTGTAAATATCTACCTGGCCACCCTGTATTATGATCTGCCGATTGAAGATTTCACCTACATTGTTCAGAACGGATTTGACAAATCGGGCACCTGCTTTCTTGAGCAACTGGATGGAGAAGCTATCCTTAATATTGCCGACGATAAAAACTCTATCGGAGACGGTACCTGGGTATCCTGGTGGAACTATACCGTAGTAAGGAATGTCAATCACTTTATGGATCAGATTGAAAAGTCCTCCTTTTCCGAACAGCAGAAAAATGAATGGATGGGAGAGGCAAAATACATCCGGGCGCACTACTACTTCGGAATGGTCAAACGCTATGGTGGCATTCCTATCGTAAAGGAGGTGCAAAATTATACCGGCGACAACCTGGAAGAATTGCAGATCCCCCGTAATACCGAGAAGGAAGTGTATGACTTTATTGCTTCCGATCTTGATGAGGCAATTAGCCTGCTGCCGGAAACAAGCATTAAAGAAAAGGTGAACAAATACACGGCCTATGCGCTCAAATCGCGGGCTATGCTATTTGCGGGCTCCATCGCAAGATACGGCAATGTTAATCTGAATGGAGTGGTAGGTATCCCTGCTGCCGACGCCGATCACTACTTCCAGCTTTCCTATGATGCAGCAAAGGCAATTATTGACAGCCATAAATACAGCTTATATAATAAAGAAGCCGATAAGGAATTAAACTTTACAAATTTGTTCCTGGATCCCGATAATCCGGAGCTCATTTTTGTAAAAAGCTATCATTTTCCCGAAAAGGGACATTCCTGGGACTACCGTAATCTTCCTTTCGGACAAAGATCACCCGAAGGATCGGGCGGTCGCATCAATCCTACCCTGGAATTGGTAGAAACGTATGATTACAAGGATGGTTCGCAGGGGAAATTAAAATTGACCGATGGCTCGGGTAATCCGATCAAATACGCCAATCCCCTGGATCTGTTCAGGGACAAAGATCCACGCCTGGGTGCTTCCATTATCGTGCCTTTCGCCGATTGGCGTGGAACTGCGGTTGATGTCAGGGCAGGCATCATAGATGGTGCAAACACTGTTACCTCCGGCAGCTTCGACGACGAATATAAAGGGATGAAAGTGATAGGAAGCAGCGGCATCGGGGGGAGCAACGAAGTTTCCCAGACGGGGTTTTATGTACGTAAGTA
>MKRS01000210.1:26168-28037 GCA_001897035.1 Bacteroidales bacterium 45-6 | reverse complement strand
ATAGGTTTCCGATGCGTCGCATTCCGTTGTGGGAACAAACATGGTACCTAATTGAACACCTGCAGCTCCCATTTCAAGAAACCGGAGTATGTCCTTTCCCGTAGAAATACCTCCGGCGGCAATGACGGGTATCTTCTTTTCGTCTTTGTACAAGTCGGCGATGCTGATTACTTCCGGTATGAGTTTTTCTAAGGAATATTGCTCGTCATCTATCTGGTTCACCTTGAATCCCAAATGTCCGCCTGCTTTGGGGCCTTCCACCACAATGGCATCGGGCAAGTAGCCGTAGTTGTTTTTCCACTTGTCGCAGATAATTTTGGCTGCCCGTGAGGACGACACGATGGGCACTAATTTGGTCGTGCTGTCCTTCGTGAGGTACGACGGCAAGTCGAAGGGAAGTCCTGCGCCGGAAAAGATGACGTCCACCTTTTCGGCTATTGATGTCTTTACCATGTCTGCGTAATTGGTGAGTGCAACCATGATGTTGACTCCAATCACGCCCTTGCTTTTTTCTTTGGCTTTTTGTATTTCTTCTTTGAGTCCCGAAATGCACTTGGCTACGTAGTCTCCTGGCGATTTGTGGTAGATTAGTCCAAGCCCGGCACAGGATATGACTCCGATGCCACCTTCGTTGGCTACGGCCGAAGCCAATCCGGACAAGGATACTCCTACGCCCATTCCACCTTGGATGACAGGAAGCTTCACTTCCAGGCTACCGATAAAAAATGATTTCATTCTACTTGCTAAAATGTGTCACGACAATTGGTATTACACATTCTCGCGACTTGTTTAAATAAAAGATACAAACAATAAGATTGAAGTTGATGTCGATTTTTACGATGGGAAGTCTGCCATACAGGGGCAGATCAAAACATTGAGAAGAAAGATACAATACAAACTCACTTGTTCAAGGCACAAAGATATGAAAATAAAATGATTTATTGCAGGTTAACCGTTTTATTATGAGCAAAAGGGATTATTTTCCGATGAAATCCTCTCTATGCCAGTGCAGAGGAGAAGCTTTTGCGGTAGTCGCTCGGTGTTGTCTTCAGGTGCCGCAAGAAGAGCCGACGGAGTCCGTCCGCATTGCCGATGCCGCATTCGCTGGATATTTCGTCGATTGTCAGGCGGGTTTCTTCCAGGCGCCTCCTGGCTGTTTCGAGTCGTATTTTTTCGATGTACTTGGCGGGAGTAATTCCCGTTTCGCGCAGAAATACACGGGCGAAATTCCGTGGACTCATCAATGCTTTCTCGGCCATTGCCTCCACGGTGATCTCTTCGTCCAAATGGTCAAGCACCCACGCCTGTATGTCTTTTATGGGTTCGTAGTCGGAGGTCTGATGTGCCAGTATGTGGCTGAACTGCGATTGGCTGCCGGGACGTTTCAGGTAAAGCACCAATACCCGGGCCACGCTCACGGCCACGTCGCGACCGAAATCTTCTTCCACCAATGCCAATGATAGGTCTATGCCTGTGGATATTCCCGCCGAAGTGTAGATGTTGCCATCCTTGATGTAGATCGGGTCTTTCTCCACGTTCACTTTCGGGTAGCGTTTTGCCATCCGGTCGCAGTTTTTCCAATGGGTGGTGGCTCTTTTTCCATCGAGGAAACCCGCCTCGGCCAGCACAAAAGCTCCCGCACAAATGGATCCGATGCGGCGGATGTTTTGGCTATTCGTTTGTAGCCACTCTATCAGTGGTTGCAGGATCGGGTCGTCCGGTTCCAACCCTCCTTTTCCGGCCAACAAGACAGTGTCCACTTCGTAGGTGATAGATCCGAGGTCGCCTTCACACACGATGCCCACTCCGGACGAAGTAGCGACTGTGGTGGAAGGAGTCACCGACACCACGTGGGTCGCATAAGTAATT
>MKRS01000210.1:0-26084 GCA_001897035.1 Bacteroidales bacterium 45-6 | reverse complement strand
CCCGCCACGTCCAAGATGGACGTCATCGGGGGAACGATAATCAGGATGTGCTTTGTCCTTTTCATTCGGATAAATTTTACTTTCGGGCGGTGTGGTTTACACCGGATACAAAGATACCGATATTCTTGAGCTTTTGAAAGAAAAGGCGGAAGCAGCTGTCCAGCTACTTCCGCCCAAAATGAAAAAACGATGATCTGAAAAGGAGATTGTGGTATTAAACTATCAGGGTCTTTAAAAGGATGGCGGAGAGCAAAGATGCTCTCCTCTTGCCTTTTCCTCTATCCATGCTGTGGGTGCTGCTATTCCGAGGCACGGATTTTAGGTCTAACAAAGGTGTGACAAAGACCATCTTTCCTATATTCTGTCTTCGTTTCCAGCTGCAAGTCCATCAATTTGAGAGCGATCCATGCAGGTTTTTGCAAACTGACGATTTCTAATTCTACGAACTGCTCGTTCTTGAGAAAGGTCAGGATGATTTCCTTCGAGTCGCTGTTTTTGTCTTTTTCCTGAATTTTCACGAGATCTATTTGGAAACAACCCTCCGGTTGCTCTCCAATCGCCACGGGCAGAATGTTTTCATTAACCGTTTTTCGGTTTTCTATTCTTTCTATTGCCTGAATAATTTGTGTACGGATAATGTCTCTCACTTGAAAAAGTACCGCTATCGGATTGCCCGTTGCTAAAAAAATGCGGATGCGTCTAGTACTGAAATAGGTTTACAAAAAAGTAAACAAAAACCAGGATTATGAAACCAAGAGTAAAAAAATCCGGACGAGTTATTATGTGACAATAAAATAACCCACAAATAAGAGGGATTGAATGTTAAAAAGAATATTTATGTAGTATTCTCTCGGTTTGTTTTCTACTTGCAGCCAAATAGTATTTGACTGCTTCATGAAAATTATATGGGGTTTTCGAATATTTTTTTACTCAACTATTTTGTTATTTGAAATTACTATGTAACTTTGCATTTCAAAGTACTTTTTATTTACCGATACCGCATAACTTATGAAACAGCAGGTTGAAGACATCAAGATCATTCGCGAAATGATGGAGCGATCCAGCAAATTTCAATCCCTCAATGGATTATCGCTTGTAGTGGCTGGGATTGCAGCCATTGTGGGAGGTGTTGTTGCTTATACTCATGTCGTGAAGGAGGCTTTGAACCAAGGCTTCTATAGTTCGGAGGATATTCGTTTTTTGCTGATTGATGCAGCTTCTGTGCTAATTATCGCCATTGCAGCCATCACATTTTCATCGTGGCGAAAGGCAAAAGCAAATTGCCAGGCATTGCTCAATAAGGTCACCCTTCGGGCAGCGTACAACCTGAGTTTACCGCTTGTTTCGGGCGCAGTGCTCTGCAGCATTTTCCTGTATCGGGGCGATATTGCCATTTTAGCACCCATGACATTGATTTTCTATGGTTTGGCATTGGTGAATGCTTCCAAATTTACGTTTGGAGAAATACACGCTTTGGGAATCACCGAGGTCATTTTGGGCTTGTTAGCTGCCATTTTCCTCTACAACGGCATCTTTTTTTGGATACTGGGTTTCGGTGCCGCTCACATCGTTTTTGGGTCGATCATTTATTTTAAATACGAATCCAACAGAAAATGAGCATTATAGCTAACCTGAATAAAGCCTTTGATAGCCGTATCCGCTTGGGGATCATGTCTATTTTGTCGGTCAACGATTCGGCGGATTTCAACACGATGAAAGAGCTGCTTGGTGTCACCGATGGCAACCTTGCGAGTCATTTAAAAGCCTTGGAATCGAGTCAATACATCCTTTCGTCCAAGCAATTTATCGGAAGAAAACCCAACACAAAATATTCGCTTACCGATCTCGGCCGTAAAAGCTTTCAGGAGCATCTCGATGCCCTTGAAAAATTGATTAGATAATTTTTTTTGAAGCTTTACTTTGTAATTCAAAGTTCTTTTAAATACATCATCAGTAAAATTGAAATCAGTATGAAAACAAATTCGGAAGAAAAATTCACGCAATCTCTCACTTTCAGGGCGATCATTATTGCCTTTATGACCCTCATGTTGCTGATCCCGAGCGTTATGATTCAACGCTTGATCGGCGAACGACAGCAGACAAGCAAAGAAGCTATCCGCAAGATCAATGACAAGTGGAGCAGTCCGCAGACATTGAACGGACCCATCCTGAACATCCCATACACAACTGAAACGACGGAAGGAAGCACGGTGAAGATCAAGAAGCGCGTGTTGAGGATCGCCCCCGACAGACTGAAAATCACCACGAAGCTGTTTCCCGAAGAGCGGCACTATGGGATCTACAAGTCTATCTTGTACAAAAGCGACACGCGTTTCTCCGGGAGTTTTTCCTTCCCCAAAGAATTGGACACCAAAGGGATGACCCTGGATATGCGCGGAGCTTACATTTCGTTGGGAATCACCGATCTGAGGGGAATTGGCGAGAACCGGGAGTTTGTGTTGGGTGGAACAAAATACAGTGCCAAAGCGAGCTCCAAAAACCAGCAGGAAGACGGTTTGGAAATCGACCTGACCGGATTGCAAGATTCCGCACTTCAGAAACCCATAGCTTTTGATTATCAGTTGAAATTGAAAGGGAGCAGCGACATCAACTTTATCCCTGTTGGCAAAACCACCACCGTGGAGGTGAGCGGAGCGTGGAAGTCGCCCGGATTCACCGGAAATTTCACCCCGGAATATAAAATTGACCAAAACGGATTCAAGGCATCGTGGAACGTGCTGAGCTTCAATCGCCCGATCCCCGATTATTGGTCGGACAACGAATTCAGCAATCCCAACCAATCGTCCTTTGGCGTCGATCTGGTGGACACAGTCGATCAATACCAGCAAAACATGCGTTCCGCTAAATACGCCATCATGTTCATCTTGCTCACTTTCGTCGTGTTTTTCTTCATCGAGATTCTCACCGGAAAACGCATCCATCCTATCCAGTACCTGCTGGTGGGCATCGCCCTGATAATCTTCTACACCCTGCTGTTGTCAATCTCCGAGCAAATCAACTTTGGGGCGGCCTACCTCATTGCCAGCACGGCTACAATTGGACTCATCACGGTCTATGTGCAAAGTATTTTCAAGGATAAGAGGCAGTCGCTCTCGCTGTGCGCCATGCTTTGCGGACTCTACACCTTTCTCTACGTGATCTTGCAACTCGAAGACACCGCCCTGCTCATTGGCAGCTTGGGACTCTTCTGCATATTGGCCGCCATCATGTATTTTTCCCGAAAAATTGAGTGGTACAAACATAGAAGCCAAGCCGCTGAAGAGTAGGGGTTTTTTATAGTCATCAATTTGGCTATGTCTTTCTTTACGTTGCAAACGTTTCACCATTCCCCCCTCGTTGCAAACGAGGGGGAGGACATAGAGTACTATTCACTCCCTACCCCTCGTTTGCAACGAGGGGTTAGTGGTTCTTTGTTTTTACAACAAAGTACTATATCAGATCCACTCGCATCAAAAGCTGGTCAAAATATCTTAGTGAAAGATTATCCTCACTCCCCCTCGTTTGTAACGAGGGGTTGCTGGTTTCTTGTTTACAACAATAATTATTTCCCCAACCTCTAAATCAGATCAATTTCAATGACGCTGTCAAGACCTGCATAATTCCGTGCCGAACTATATAAGTAATCTTCGGCAGAGGCAACCAATCCCGTTTTCACAGGATTTTCGTGAATATAGTTGATGCGTTGCTCAATCATCTCCGTTGTTGACAATTCAACAGGATGACTTTTGTCTTGCCAAAACCGGTATTTCTGGATACGGTTATCAAACTTGCCGGCAAATTCAAACCTGTACAACATCCAGTCTCTCCTGCTTTCGGGCAAATGCTGTATGTCGTTGAGTATCTTCTTTGCCGTAAATTTTTTATAATCACGAAGAAAGTCAGTCATTCTAAAAGGAGATTCAATGCTGCAAACCAAATGGATGTGATTGGTCATTAAGCACCACGCATACAGTTTCAACCCCTTATGCTTTCGGCAATAATCCAATGATTCCGAAATAATATTTCGATAATTCAATCTTGTAAAAACATCCACCCAATCAGTTACCGTAAACGTGAGAAAGTAAACCGCATTTTGCTTTTCAATTCTGTAGTTTTCTGAAGACATATTTGTTTGTGTTTTTTTCGTTGGAAACGACTTGCCATCTCCTCCAAGGCGAATGAGGAAAAACGTTTATATTTATTTTTTAGCTTTTACAAATATATAGCATTTATTCTTTTTTGCATTATAAACACTTTTCCAATTCTATTCTTTGCAAACGAGGGTGAGGAGGCCTTTTCCAGTTTTCTTACGTTATTTATCAATCAGTTCTTGTATTTCATTCAAATGCAAGTCGATATGCCAAAGATAGCCTTCAATCATCTGCTGCAAGGTAACTTTTGTTCCTTCAAAGTCATGCCAGTAATTGTCAAGATTAGACTCGTCAACCGATTTAATGACTTGAATCATGTGTAGGTTGAAATACTTCCATAATTGAATCAAATCATGCCAATCTTCGTTTTGAAAATCTTGAAGAGCAATCCACAAGTCGTTATCTTGCCGGTAGTCAGGGAATACCAAGTCAGAATTGTATTGTAACCGTATCATACGCTGGTGGTTGTTTGAAGCGGAATCTATCAAGTGACCAAGTATTTGTTTTATCGTTCGGTTTTGCTTATTCCTTTTTTGCGTGATGGTGCCAATCGGCAAGCCTGCAAATTTCGGTTCCCAAGTCTCAATCACTTTTGAGATTCCATTTGTAATGTTTGAAAAATCCATATCAAGTTATAATTTTAAGTGTAATCTTTTGTTTTTTCACTCTCCCTGCCCCTCGTTTGCAACGAGGGGGTGCTGGTTGTTTGTTTTTACAACAAAGCACTATATAACATCCACTCGCATCAAAAGCTGTTGAAAATATCTTAGTGATAGATTTTTCATAGTCATCAATCTGGCTATGTCTTTCTTTACGTTGCAAGCGTCTTACCAATTCCTCCTCGTTACAAACGAGGGGGAGGAGGTTACCTGCTGTGTTTATTTTTTTTGCATTTTGGAAACTTCTTTAAGGTATCCTTTATAATCGGAATAGGGTTCATTTGTGCGGCTGTTAGCTTTTAAATAGATGATTCCACTTCTGTTATCCAGTATTATGTTAAAATGACTTAATATTTGGTTTCCGAACAATGTTGGTCTGCCTTGAGGGTTTGACGGGTCAGCCGCATTTGTGACAATATCACTAAATTTTTGACCGGCAATTATAGCATCAAGACGAACAATTTTACGTCCTTTAATAGTCATCAATGGGTTTAGTTCTATCCAGTTATTGTTTAAAGCTGTATAATCTTCACCGATTAGCATTGTTCCATCTCTTCCTGTATCAAAAAGAAACCAAAAATCAAATTTTTTGCCGTTGTGAACAAATTCAGCTTCAAATTTTGGTCGGTTTTGCTCATAATAAACAGGTTGTTTGGAATACTTTTTTGCTTTTGAAGGTAGTTTGTCATGGATGGAAAAACTCTTATTGTCATAATCTACCTCAATGATTTTATTTTTGAAAAGTCCATTTCCAATAATCATATCTTCGTATGGCTGCATATTTCCAACTTCGGTTACTGATACGCCAGACCAACTTAAATCGCCTAACTTTAGCTCATTATTGATACTTGTCCGCTGCTCATTTACACCTTCTGTATTACTTACCAAAGTGCTTTGCGAAAATGTTAAACCTAATGTATCTGAAACTAATTTGTTTACAACGTTAGTCCCTGCACCTAAATCCAATTGAATATTAAGAAGTTTACCATTGAGCTTTCCTTTAAAATATATACGAGAGCCTATTATAGAAAAAGGAATGCTCTCTGGAAGTTTACCATCAAAATTCATAATCTCAGAAGCCGGTGGTTGACAAGATGAAATTCTCACATAACAACTATCCATTTCATTAAGTAGCACTATAAAATCATAGTTTTTCCCGGGCTTTGTTTGAAAGCTTATTTCATCCTTGTCTGTTTTAAGGCTTACTTTGCTTTTTATTAAGGGGATGTTTACAAAATAGGTGTCGGGTTTTAGCTTTGGGTCAAGTTTCCATTCAATTTTCACATTCGCACCATCTGTAATTATGGCCTTCTCATTGGATGCCTTAATTAGTGGAAGTTTAGATTGTGCGATGACAGCGGTACTTAAACCGAAATAACAGGTGACAAATAAAAGTTTTTTAATTGTGGTATACATCTTTGTAATGATTTTTGTTTGTTTAATAATTCCTTTTCATTTTCAAGAACACAAAGAACGTATTATAGCCTGTTTTAACGAATTTATTTACCCGTAAAAGAGCTGTCAGTAAATCATCCCTACCCCTCGTTTGCAACGAGGGGTTGCTGGTCCTTTGTTTTTACAACAAAGATATACCATCCACTCGCATCAAAAGCTGTTCAAAATATCTTAGTGATAGATTTCTTATAGTCATCAATTTGGCTATGTCTTTCTTTACGTTGCAAACGTCTCACCAATTCCCCCTCGTTGCAAACGAGGGGGAGGAGGAACTGAACCCGCCATTTTGCCAAACTGCTGTTAGCGGTTCGGGCTTGTTATCCAGTCGTTATATGTCATTTCAAATTTAATTTCCTTTGTTCCGTGTGTACCAACTTCTGTCCAACCTGCTTTTCTGTAAAACTGTTCTGCTCTTGTATTAAAAGCTGTCCCTAACCAAACTTTTTCCTTTGTCTGTGTAAAATACCAGTCCAACATTGTATTGTGTAGCTGTTGTCCAATACCTTTTTTCTCAAATTTTGGGTCTAAAAATAAAGCCCAAATGTTATTTTCATTTAGGTCAGCAATTGCAAAGCCCACGATTTGTGCATCTATTTCGCAAACCCATCCTTTTCCTCGTTTGGTAATAAATTCTTCACAATCTTCGTCTGTCACCAAGTTAGGATTTGACAAAGTATTTTCCGTCACAGAATTTCTTACAATTTGAATTTGTTTTATGTCTTCAATTTTAGCTTCTCTAATAATCATAATTTAATTTGTTCAGTTTTTTCTGTCCTTGGTTTGTCCTAAACTGTCAACTGTTTGTTTTCGTTGTGTCGCTTTAGCCTGACCGCTAACGTAGGAAGCTACACGCAGGGGCGGATTGCGGGCGATTTCCTGTCAAGCCGAAAAGCAGCCCGAGCGGAAAGATGCCCACGGAAAACCACCGCTGCCGCACTTGCCGGGTAGCTGATGTTATGCGGTCGTTGTTTAATATTGTCCTGCGGTAAATCCATACATGTCAATAATTTTTGCTTTTGGATAATTTATCGTTGTCTTTTGTCCAGTTGTAAAGTTGGTCGTAAATGTCTCCATTGATAATCTATCAATTGTCGATTTGTTTGAATCATAAAATGCCTTTATGAAAGTCAATGATTTTACATTTAATTTTCTAAAACCACACTGTCCACCATAAATTGCCCGAAATGAATTACCGAAGTAATTGTCAAATGCCGGAATGAAACCAAAAATCCCAAGTAAAATCTTGGTTATTAATGTCAAGTCCGAATTGCCATTGAGAATGAGGAGCTTCTTGATATCTTTATAGATACCGATAATTGTGTCAATATTTTTCTCGTTATAATTATCGACATCAATATCCCAGACTGATTTGTCTAATGTTGCAATGTATAAAATTGTCGACTCAAAATGCTTTACACTTTTTTGGAGCAAAAAACTTGAACCTCTAAACATTCCCCAACTTGCCAAATAAAATCCAAGAACTAAACAACTCTTTTCAATGTCTTGGGTAAGGTCATTTGTCATACGAAAGTAATTGTAGCAATAGTCAAACGATGTATAGCGGTCGTCTGGATTCGACTGACTTTTAAACTTATTTACAATTGGTTCAATGTCCGTTTTTGTCATTTTTTTGTCTGTAAGTTAATGTTTCCACGGCAGCACTTACAATGCCGCATAACGGTTTGCAGCTACAAGAAGTTGGCGATTTCGGAGACGAAAACTGTCTGCCACCACTGAACTTGATACGAAGCACAAAGCTTCATGTAACCGCTGAACCGCCAATTTCTTGTAGGTGCTGTTATATGCTGGCCTTTTTTGTGTCATATCGTGCTTAATTGAACTTTGTGCCAATAAGATAAATTGTTTCTGATTATTCGTAATTGATTTATAAGTTCCTGTTTGTTATCAATGTTAGTGAATTCAAAGTTAATGCTTAAAAAGATTGCGGTTTCTCTTGGGATACTTAGCTCAATTAGTTTTCTTGTGATTGGTTTGTACGCCCCCAACTCAATAAATCGAGTAAACATGCTGTCTGGTTCTTTAATGTCATACAAAGGCTTTAATAACAATGGCAAACCGTAAGAAATTTTATTTTGAACAAAACTTATTGCATCATCAATTTTTTCCGAGGAGTCATAAAACTTATCAGAGAAGATTTCAGAAAGAGTTTTTTCCTTCATCCAATTTTCAGATAGAATGCAAGATTGAAGCAGTTTATCTATTTCAGTTCCATCTTTTCTAAATGAATTTTCAACTCCGAAATATTTGAAGTAGTAAATTGGAAAGTTTACTTTAATAGCTTGAAGTAGGGTTTTGATTTTATATGATAGCCCCAATTCATTTGCACTAGTCGGAAGTTGGAACAGATTTCTTTTTTGATAAAGGTTATTCAAATCTATCGGGTCCCAGTATCTATTCTTTGCGCAAATAGATTTTGATATTTCCAATTTTGATAAAGATTCAAAAATGCTGTTCATTTCAGCATCACTCAAAATAATACCAACTCTTCCAAGATATATTTGTGAAAAAAGTCCGTAACGTAAAACTGTTTGTCTCAAATATGTGGTAAGAAAAGAATAGTCTTGGTTTTCGATTGTGCTTCCAACATTATTTGCAAGGTCTTTATTTATATTCTCCTTATGCGTATGATATTTCTTACCGTAACCAACTTGCAGTTCTTTGGAAGAATCTTTAAATAATTCCAACTGAGTGGTTTCGCTTTCTTTGAAGCTTAATTCGTCAAGTATGTATGTTCTGCCAATAAAATCTTTTAATAGTCGTCCTGCCCTGCCACGTAGATTTGCAATTTCATAGTTCGAAAGTTTGGAACTGGTTTCCTTTTTTGCGATGAACAAATTAGGGTTTCTGATAATAATATTCTGAACAGGTAAATTTACTCCCTGAAGAAGAGTTGTTGTACAAATAATTGTTTTGATGTTTTTCTTTCTTATCCCGTCCTCAATCAATACTCTTACATGAAACGGTAATTTTCCATGATGGTAAGCAACTCCCTTTTGGATTGTTTCAACCATTGTAAACATTGGGTGCACTGTCGCAGATATGAACCCAGCTAATTCATTTAAGAATTTATCATTCTTCTCTATCATGTTTTTTGAAATGTGAGAAGCCATTTTATTACAAGTGGTGGAAGTAGGAGAAAATATTAAAGTGCTTTCATCCTTGTCAAAACCATCTAGAAAGCCACTTAAATACTCAAGGTAGTTATCATTATACTGAACCTTCCCGTAACCTTGAATAGAATCTTTGTTTGTAATTTTTACTTGTAAATGTTTTTCCAATAAATCAGAATAAACATTGAAATAGTAATCTTCCTTTTTCTTTGATATAGAGTAAGTTAAGTTTAGAACTGGTGAAGCATCTGTTTCTTTCTTCTCTGAATTTAGACCGAAAACATTTTCGCCTAATTCATCTATTTTGATAATTCTTGGACCCGAGATAATGATGTGGTCTATCTGTGAACTGTTTCTAAGTTCAATCATTAAGTCATACAGAACCTTAGAACGCTGGTCGTCAGAATCTGCAACTTTCTCAACATTTTGAATCTCATCAATCACCAATAAGCGAACATTTTCAAATGGATTTTCAGACTGTGAAAAAGCGGCAATGGCTTTTTCTTGCGTCAAAATATAAATAGAGTTCTGAGTAGCTGAAGTATTATTATAAGTCGTTTCAAGGGTGTAGTCTGCAAGTTGAAAATCGTCAAGTAGTTTTCTGAAATCACTGGTAACTTGTGAAACCAAGCTCAAAGTAGGCACTACATAAACAACTGTTCCGCCTTTCTTCTGGATTAGGTCTATAGCTTTCAGCAGAATTAGAAAAGATTTTCCTGCCGAGGTTGGAGCTGAAATTCCGGTTAAAGTATTTTTCTCTATGGCTTCCCAAATGTCCTTCTGAAAATCACTCAACAGAAAGATTGAGTTACCAACTTTTATTTCGTTTTTTACTTGTGCAACGGTAACGGCAAATTGATTCAGTAGATTTTCGCTAAACGAAAACTGTTTGTCGGAAAAAGAATATTCCGAATCAATCATGATTGATGATGGGCCAAAACCCGCTCTTGAAAGAAACAGAATCAGATAATTTTTAAGCCCATCCCATTCCTTTTTTCTATAAGTCCAAAGCAAGGCGCAAATTGCAATTAGTTGCTTCTTTGAAACTTCATCTGTCTTTACCGACAAATCATTCAAAACAGAAATTGCTTCGGTTAAAAATTCCTCTTCAATTTGTTCATCTGAATTTCCATTAATGAATTTTAACCTGCTCGCATTTGTAACAAGTTCTAAATGGAGCAACTTTGTGAGAATTTCTTTTGCTTCCATTATTTGCCAATTAGTTTTTTAAATTGTTCAAGTAGCAAATCCAATTCCCAAACTGGTAGGATTATGTAATTGAATCGTGGATGCAAACCTTTATCAATTGAATCAAAAAGTTTTCTATCAACGGCTTTCCCTCGTTCTTCAATGATTTTAATAATATCCTCTTTGATTTGATTTTCGCTTTTCTTTTCAATCTTTTTATTTTCGCAATAAGTTATAACTGAAACTAAATGAAGTTCAACATCTTTTAGAGTTCCGTTTTTATAATCTTTTGCAACTTCAATCAAGGCATCATCAATGAAAGAATCGTAAACATATCTACCAAGCTCTTTACGATGCTCTTTGTAAGTTTTTAAAATGCTTCCAATAGCATCTTCAATTGCTGTATCAAATTTGTATTTGCTACTATAAGTTTTCGCTTCGCCTAAATAGAAAAGATTTTTCCCCCCACTGTAATTGTAATGAATTGCATCTGCACCAAATCTTTCCATCTCAACAGAAGTTGTGATTGGCATCTTTCGAAGCAAAGGAACACTCTTGAAAAAACTTTGCAGAAAATTGAATAAAAGCAATTCGCCAAACTGTCCTTGAACTAATAATTTGTCGGTTGAATGGTTTCTAAATTTTTTAAATGCTTCTGTCGTCAGGGTGTTTTGTGCATTTTGAAAACTTCTCCCTTCACCTATCATTATGTCAATTACTTCCGCTGCTTTTTTTTGGCTATAAACCCACTCTGATATTGTGTTTACTAATTCATTACAAAATTCATCGCGATACTCTTGTAAGTCAACATAGTTTATGCAAGTGCCATAATGCTTGTTGTCAGGAAGCAGATTAAAGGATTGCTGGACAAAATGAACATGGTTCATGAACATCTTTGTGCAACTAATTAATTTCTCTATTTCTGTTTCTGTTATGGGCATCTAATTTTGTTTATTATGGTTAGTGCTCGGCATTTTTAGGCTTGCATATAACGTCTAATTTACGAAGTACATATTCAACATTCGTAAATATGAAACTTATAACATTCGTAAACGGATTTGCCTATTTTGTATTTATTGTTGGTAACATATTGATTTTTATAAGTATAAAATAGAAACAATGATTTACATTTTATTCCATTTACGAATGTTCTACTATTATTTGCAACCATCCAATACCTTGCTTTCAGCAGCAGCACGAATTGAATATTGACGGAGTCAATCCTTTCGTGTAACTGAAAACTTTTTCTTTCCCCTCATTTCGCAAATATATCCATTTCTCCCCACCAAACCCTATTTTTATTAAAAATATTTCATGTTTGAGGACTAATTTTCACAACATAGGTTATAGTACCCGCTTTTTTATGCCAAAGAACACATAGCCAACTTTGAGAGTTTACTCATCATAATCCGTTCCTTTGGATCGGCTTACAACCCTGTCAAAGAAAGCATCAAGATTCCCGCCATGGAGGCCTTGCTTGCACAAGCTAAAGAGGCACTTGCCGAGTATGCTGCTGCCAATTCCTCCTATTCCACCAACGTGGATGCTCAAAAGGATGCCTTCAATGCTATTGGGCAGCTTCTTACCCGTGTCAAATACGCCCTTCAGGCATCAGACAGCACAGCCGAAAACGATCAAACTGCTCAAACCATCTTCCGCAAACTAAAGGGGCAACGTGCATCCACCAAGATTACCAATGAGGAGAAGGCAGCTATGGAGGCCGAAGGCAAAAAGGTGAATCAAATTTCCGTTTCCCAAATGAGTTACAGCAACCGGATAGACAATTTACAGAGTCTTATATCGTTGCTTTCTTCTATTCCGGCATACAATCCCAACGAGGAGGAACTCAAAGTGAGTGCCTTGGCCAGCTTGGCTGCCGAGCTACAAGACAAAAATACCAGGGTTGCTTCTTCCTTCGTGCAGCTTACTGCTGCTCGAAACAAGCGAACGGAGATTATTCGAGGCGCCGAAACGAGTATCGTTGAAACGGCGTCCAACGTCAAGTCCTATGTCAGGTCTTTGTTTGGTAGTACACATCCGAACTACAAGCAGATTTCCAAAATTGCCATCAAATAGCGTTCGGCCTGTCTTCCAAAAATAAAGTGCGGAATCAGGTAATGATTCCGCACTTTGATTGTATGTATCTCCCAAGCCAATAGCATCGCGTTTGCGGCTGCAAATTCCATCTGATTTCATGATTATTACTACTTGGTGCTTATATACGCCTGCTTCATTTGCATTTCAGCTTAGTACGTTTGTATATATTCGATCCGCATTTGTATCTATTGAATTCGTATTTGCATATATCGCACTTGTATTTGTGTATATTCACAATTCATTTGCATATATCCAAGTTTGATTAACATTTCATCGATGTGAATTTGCGTATATCGCACTTGCATTTGCATATATTGCATTCAATTCTTGATATATTCCATCCGAATCGTCGTTTATTGCCCTTGACCTTCTGTTTCCTCCGGTTCTGTTTCTGTAAGCACTTTCTTGCTTTTCTTTTGTTTTCGGCGATGACGATGCACGTCGTCGTCCCCAATCAGCAATCCCCAAGGTTGGAGGTCTTCCACCCGGTCGAAAATGATTTTCAAGACTCCCAGTACCGGGATGCACAGGAACATTCCCGATATTCCCCAAAGGGCTTCACCCGCAAGGATGGCGAGAAAGGAGAACAGGGCGTTTATTTTCACCTTCGAGCCGATCACGAAGGGTAGCGTGATGTTGGCGTCGATGGAATGGGTGGCCAGAAAACCCAGCACGATCATCAGTGCGCTGGACGAGCTGCCGGTTGCGAAGGAAATCAACAAGGTGATGATGGCCGATATGCTGATCCCGATATAGGGAATCACATTCAGGAATCCGGTGATTGCCCCTAACAGGATGGCATATTTCACCCCCATGACGGTTAAGAACGCCGACACAAGGAGGAAGACAATGATGATTTGGGTAACGAGGCCGACTAAATAGTGCTTCACCATGATCTGAATTTCAGAGACAATCTCTTCCACCTTGCCGATGTGCCTTTGGGTGAACACATTCGTGATGAATTTGTACAGGATGCGGCGGTAGTTGAGCACGGCCATGAAAAAAATGATGCTCAGGAAAAAGAAAAACACACTCGACGAGAATATGCTTATCGTTCCCCCAATAATCAGTCCGCTGGTCGATGCCAATTTCTCGGCACCTTGCTTCAGGTATTGCATTTGTTCGTCCAGATTCAGGTTGAAACTGTGGAAAAACCAGATTTGAACCCGGTGGAAGACGATCTCGATCTGTTTTTGCAGCTTGGGCCAGTCGTTGACCAAGTCGCTTAGCTGGTAGGCGAAGAAATAGCATATCGCCGACAGGACAAGGATGAGCAGCAAAACGGAGACCATCGTGGACCAAACCCGCGACAGGTGCAGCTTCTTCTCCAGAAAGCTGGCAAGCGGGAGAAACATGATTGCTGTGAACATGGCGAATGTGAGCGGGGCCAAAATGATTTGCCCGATGGACAGAAGGTAGCCGATGGCAAGGATGCTGACCAGCACTAACGGCAACCGCACAATGAAAGGTATCTTGTCCGTATTCATTTAACCAATAGGTAATTAGTTGAATAAAGTTGAATTCAGGAAACGACCCGGATCCAAGTTTTCCTTGTGGTGTCAAAGATAAATGATTTGGATTGAAAAATCTGAAAGTTCCGGCGGAAAATTCCATTATCTGTCACTTGATCTTTTCCTCCGCCAAATAGCAAAGCAGAAATTCCTACGGGGGAGGAATTTCTGCTTTGCTATTTTTTTCAAGAAAAGGCTATTTTATTTTCCTTCGGATAATTACCACGTTCACCACCGACAGGAAGGCGAAGATGGCAATCCCGATCAGGCTTACACGCAGGATGCTTGTTTGCTCGAAATCGCTCCAGACGGTTTTGATGGTGTCCACATAATAGTTCCGGAGGATGGCTGCGATGGCGATTGAGCCGATCAGTACCACGAAGTTGATGCCCACAGACAGTATTTCATACGAACGCGAAACTGCGGACTTCGAATACCCCATCAGGCGCAGGTTCTGGAGTTTCTGCATATTCTTTTGGAGCAACAAGTAGATGCTCAAGATTAGGATCGTGAACGACAAGGCGCAGATCAGCACTCCCACACCGGCCACAATGCCGACGATCAGCCGCATGAAGAAGGCCATTCGGCCCACGGCTTGGTTTTCGCCTTCCACTTCGTAGCCTCTGCTCTTGAAGAAGGTGGCGATTTGGGGATCGGCAATGTTGCTCACTTCCAATATCAGCCGTGCGGGATTCGCATTTTTCTTGTTACCGTAGCGTTCGTTGGCCCAAGTCATGAAGCTCTCGGGGACGAGGATGGTGTTGATGCGGTTCGAGAACCCGGCAATGCTTCCCCGGTACTGTTGGGTGTTGTTGTTGCCCATCAGGGTGATGTCCATCCCCACCAAGCTTGCCAGGCCTTCCGATATTTTCGGCATGGATCGGGCTTCGGCAAAGCCGAAGTTGTACAAGTCCAAGTAGTTTTTGGGGATAATGATCGGGATCGACGAGTCGGAAGGAGAGAACTTCCAGTCTTTGGATTTCACGTCGATGAAGTTGTCGGGCACCGATTCAAAGAACATCTCCGTCCTGAAACTTTGTCCCCCTTGCTGCGAGATGCCTCCGAAAACACTGAATTGGGAGGAGGTGAATTGTCCCAGCTCCTTCACAAAGCGGGCGTGTTTTATCTCATCAATTTCTTTTGGCGAAAAGCCTGTGTTGCCGATGATTCCCACTTTCTTGGTGATGACAAAGAAATCCCGCTTGAACAAGGTGTCCTTTTGCGAGAAAAAGGGATTCACGTCGAAGAAGAATTGAAGGGCAATCAGCACGATGGAGAGCCCCACCAGATTGGCGATGAAGAACCCCGCCATCTGGGTCTTGCTTATATTTTGTTTTAATAGTTTCCAGACCAGTTTCATAGGGCAAAACGTTGATGATAGGGTAGGGGTAACTGTTTGCCGATGGAAGAGACGATGATGCCCGCATTCTGTGCTTTGGCTTCTTTTTCCACCAGATCGGCGATGATGGCGGCGTTTTTATCGTCCAAGTGGCTTATCGGTTCGTCGAACAATAAGAACTGGTAAGGCTGGCACAATGCCCGGATGATGGCCACCCGCTGCTGTTGTCCCCAGGACAATTTGGCGCAGGGCGTGTTCCGCTTGTCGCCGATGCCCAGCAGTTGGAGCATCTCCTCTATTTCTTTGTGAGACTTGTGTTGGGTCAACTGGTTTTTCAACTCGATATTCTCGAAAGCGGTCAATTCAGGGAAAAGCCTCAATTCCTGGAACAGGAGGCTTAGTTTGGTTTTCCGTATCTCGTCCCATTCTTTGAAAGGAATGTCGTTGACGCTTCTTTCGTCAAAGTAGATATTGCCTAAGAAATCGCTCCGGTAGCCGTAGATAAAGCTGAAAAGAGAACTCTTTCCGGTTCCCGATTCAGCTTCGATCAAATACGATTTTCCTTTTTCAAATGTCAGTTGTTTGTCCCAGACATCAGAATGCAATTCCAGATCGAAGAAAACCCCCGGCCTGGAATTTGATAGCACTATTTTGTTCATTTTTATAATCCCTGTTGCGCTCCCAGCTTGGTCAACACCTTGTCCAAGTATTTGAAGATGGAAGCCAAACTATTGTCTGTTTTGTTTGTAAAATTCACGGACGCTTCGTTGGTCAGGTCGGGCTTCGCATAAGCTTCAGCCGTTTCGATCAGCGACAATCCGTCAGTGACCAAATCCTTGTATTGTGCAGCCTGCTGGCCTCCTTCCTGGGTGAAATAGTCGAGTGCGAGTTTTTTCAGTGGGCGGAAGTCTCCGTATAGATAGCAGCTTTTGCCTTTCACTTTGTCGGCGTAAGCGCTTTTAGCGGTTGCATTTCCGAGGCTGGCAGCGGTGGTTGCTTCTGTAGTGAAGTAGAAGGTGTTGTTTTTCACGCCGAAAAATCCTTCGAGATCGTCCTTTTTCACTGAGTACTGTCCGTCACTTGTTTTCTTCACCATTTCGCCTGCTTGTTTTGCCAGAAGCGTGTCAATGAATGCTCCGATCTTATTGTTAGGAGCCAGTTCTGCCAGCAACGAAAGCTTGAATTTCGGTTTCGGAGTGTTGTCTTGCATGGTGAGCATGGCATCCATTTCGCTCAGGTTCTTGTTTTTGGGAGTCAGGCTAAGTTCGTTCAGCGAGAAGACAATGTTCCCGTTGACCGATTCAACCAGCGATTTCACGTCGATGCCATTTTCTTTGGCAAAGCTATCGATGACTTTCGAGAATCCCATTTTCTCCATGAACTGGTAATATCCGGCACCCTTCAGGTTTGCGACAATCGAAATGATAGGAGTCTGGGAGATGTATTGCAGGTACTTGCCGGTAATTTCTCCGGTGGTTTCCTCAGTCAGTTTCTTCACTTTCGCTTCAGCCTCGGAAGTCTCGTAGTAATATTTGGTGTGGGCAACGATTTTTCCGTTTTCGAACGAAACAAATGAACCGAAAGATATTCCCTTGAATTCCTCGGCCACTTTTTTCAATCCTTCGGCTACTTCTTGTGGTGTTTTCTCTGCGCCTGTGTTGTAAGGTGACTTGCTCAAGTTGTCCAATTTGGACGACAAGTCGGTGTAGATGTTGGAAGAGTAGTAGATCGAGACATCTTGCTTCTCCTTGAGGAATTTCTCAAAGTTTTTGTCCGATAGGATGCTCTCTTTTTTGTCCAATGCCAATAATTTGGTGGCAGACATTTGTGTAGTGTCTTGTCCCAATCCCGGTTGCTGTACCAGCACCAGTAGTTTCTCGTCGTTCCACACCACGTTGAATGCTGCTGTTTGCGAAAAGGAATATACACCCTTTTCTAATTTGATGGATGCGGCATCCACACTGAATTTGGTGAGTGACTCCTTGATTTTCTTCGCATCGTTCACCGGGAGCAAGAGCCCGAAATAGGAACCTTTGGTAAAGAAATAGGCATCCTTGTTGAGGGTGACTCCAAATGCGCTTGAGTTTTTCTCAAACTCTTCGATCAGCTTCACTGCCGACTCATTCTTCAGCATGGCTTTTGCCATATTGATTCCGCGTTTTACGGTGGAATTTTCAAAAATATTGTAGTTCGATTTCTTAATCAGGGCCTCCATGTTGATGTGCGTCACGGTTTGCGTTCCTGCGGGAATCGATTCAGCTAAATTGTCGGACGACTTACTACAAGATATGAGTGTCCCCACGGCAAGAAGCGTAAGAAATGTAGATTTAAAAATTTTCATAGTAACAGCTTTTGTGGATCATTATTAAGTTAATACGTCAAGAAACAAAAGTAATGAAAACTTTGGTTGTTTATTCATCTTTTATCAATATTTTACTCCTGACGCATAGCAAGAAAAAAGGATGGTAAAAATTCAATTACCATCCTCTTCCTTATTTTGTTGTCGAATTATTTTATTCCCAACTTGGTTTTAACAAAAGGTGTGACGTCCACTGCTTTCGATCCCACGTAAGGCAAGGCGGAAGCTTCCAGGATAAAGGCGTAGCCTTGTTCGTCTCCAACAGCTTTGATGGCCTGTTGCAGCTTCTGTTGCACAGGAGCCAGCAAGCTTTGGCGCAATTGTTGAAATTCAGTATCGCTTGTTTGTGTGTAAGATTGATACCTTTCTTGCAATTGTTCCAATTGTTTTTGACGGTCAGCTGTTACGGCCGGTGTTGGGTCGATGGTCGAAGCTTTGAATTCTTCCACTTTCTTGTTGTATTCAGCTTCAATGGCAGCCAAGTCTTTCTTGATTTGCTCTTGCTTTGCCGCTAATTTTGTATCGGCATCTTTCACCTCAGGCATCAATGCAAACACTTGGTTGGTGTTGATGTAGGCGAGTTTCAATTCTTGAGCAAAGGCACCGATTGGAGCAATTGCGAATAACAGGATAACTAATTTTTTAAGCATAATAATATTTGTTTTGTTTTGAATTTCTTTTTGAGCGCAGCAAAATTAATTTAATTATTTGGAATATCCTAACTTAGTTAAAACTTCATTGCTGATGTCGATGGTTGGCGATGCGAAAATGACGCTCGAAGCCGAAGCCCTGTCCACAACTACCTGGTATCCACGTGCGGTGGCTATCTCTTTTACGGCAGTATAAATCTCGTCCTGGATGGGTTTGATAAGTGCCTCCCGTTTTTTGAACAGCTCGCCGTCCGACCCAAAGTATTTCTTTTTCAGGTCTTGCAAGGCTTTTTCTTTGGCCACAATTTCGTTTTCACGCTTGGTCTTTTGCTCTGCCGACAAAAACACCGACTCAGACTGGTAAGACTTATACAGTTTTTGCAGTTCTTGCTGGCCTTTGTCAACTTCAGCTTGCCATTTTTTAGAGGTCAGCTCCAGCTGCTGGTTGGCCGTTTCATACGTACTTATATTTTTAAGGATGTAATCCATATCAATAAAAGCAAATTTCTGTGCATAGCTACTGGTGGCTAAGGCGAGAAATAGTCCGAATAGAAAGATACTCTTTTTCATACGATTAATCAGTTTAAAGTTTATGAATCTTAGATGAGGTTTCTCTCTGAATGTTTAATGGTGATGACTGTAAATATTGTTAATATTTAAAACTGGCGCTATTTATTTAGAATTCTTGGCCAATGATAAAGTTGAATTTACCTCCGGCTCTCTGCATGACACCGTTGGTGGAAACTTTGTCGAAGCCATATCCCCAGTCGATACCCATCAGCCCGATCATCGGCAACATGATGCGCACCCCGAATCCTGCCGAACGTTTCAATTGGAATGGGTTCGTGTCCTTGACGGAAGCCCAGGCATTTCCTGCATCGATGAATGACAACAAGTAGATGGTGGAGGTTGGCTCCAGCAATACCGGATACCGCAGCTCAAGTCCCAATCGGGTGTAGGAACTGGCGTTGGTGGCAATGGATCCGTTTTCGTATCCGCGAAGTCCAACTGTTTCGGTGGCATAGGTGCTTGAATACCCTGTCATTCCGTCTCCTCCCACATAGAATGTGCCAAAAGGAGATTTCTTGTGTTCGTTGTAGAATCCTAAGACGCCAAATTCGGCACGGGTCATCAACACTGGCGTTTTTTGGATCGACGGGATCAAGGGATGGAAAGTTTTGGATTTGAATTTCCATTTATGGTACTCAATCCATTGATATTTCTTTGCTTTTTCATACCCTTTGTCGTCGGTGGTCATGGTCGCATAATTGCGCCCGTCGAACCACGAATAAGGTGGCGTGAAGTCCAAGCTTAAGGAAAATTGAGATCCTTTACGTGTGTATATCGGTTGATCCATTGAGTTGCGGCTCAAGGTGAAATTCAAGCTCAAGCTATTACAATTGCCATTACGGACAATGAAATAGTCCCAGTCTTTCATCGAATAGAGCTGGTAGGAGAGTTCTCCTTGGAGCTGGAAATAATCATCGGGCCAGTTCAAGCGCTTTCCGTAAGCGAGGCTTCCGCCAACCATCAGGATGTGCTTGTCGGTATTATACAAATCCTTTTGGTTTACAGCATAATTGCTATAGTAATTACTGTTCAGGTTGGAGTTGTTGTTGTAATATCTGTTGTAGTAGCTCGACATGTCGGTCTGGTAGGAAAGGTATGTTCCCACCGATAGCATGTTGGGCCGTTTTCCGCCGAACCACGGATCCATAAACGATACCGAGTAGGACTGGTAGTAGCGCCCGTTGGTTTGTCCGCTCAAAGTCAATGTTTGTCCGTCGCCTTGCGGGATGATGCCTTTATAGGAACTCGGATTGAATAGGTTCTTGATAGAGAAGTTGGTGAACTTCAAGCTCACGCGGCCGATAATTCCTGTTTGTCCCCATCCGGCGGAAAGCTCCACCTGGTCGTTGGCTTTCGAAACAAGAGGATATCCAATATCTACAGTCCCGGATTCGGGATTAGGCGCTACATCTGGTTTCAGGTTTTCCGGATCGAAATGTCCCATCTGCGCCACTTCACGAAGCGAACGCATGAGCTCTTCGCGGCTGAACAATGCCCCTGGCTTGGTCCTTAGCTCGCGGCGGATCACATTTTCGTAAACCCGGTCGTTACCCGAAATAGAAACCTTGTTGATCGTGGCCTGCACGCCTTCGGTAACACGTATTTCCAGATCGACGGAGTCGTTCTCGATATTCGTTTCCACCGGTTCTGTTGATGAGAATATGTATCCTTGGTTGTAGTAGAATATGTTTTTCACAGCGTCTTCATCGTCTGTGAGGCGTTTGTTCAATTTTGTTTGGTTGTAAACATCCCCAGCCTTCATGTCGAGAGCGGTTTGAAGGTCTTCTGAGCTGAATTTCGTGTTTCCTACCCAAGTGATGCTCCGGATGACATACCGTTTGCCTTCTTCGACCTTTATCTCGATGTTCACTTTTTTGTCGCTTGCGTTATATACGGTGTCCCAGGAGATAACGGCGTCGCGATAACCTTTTTCGTTGTATTTGGCAATCAGGTGCTTTTTGTCTTCGGTGTAATTATCGGGGATGAAGTTGGTGGAACGCAGGAAGTTGCGGAGCTTAGCACTCCAAGTATGCTTGTGACGCGTTTTCTTCATCGCCTTTTCGAGGGTTGCGGACGAAACTTCCGTGTTTCCAGTGATGATGATGTTGTTTACCTTCACTTTCTCCTTTTTGTCCACCTTTATTTTCAGGTATATTTCATTGGGCTTCTCGGGATCCGGTGTTTGTGTGATGTTCACGCTGGCCTTGTTAAAGCCTTTCGAGTTGAAATAGGATTTGATTACAGTGTTGGCCCGGTCGATCATGTTTTGGGTCACTTGCGTTCCCTTCACCATGGATATTTTCTTCTCGATGTCCTCGCGCTCTCCTTTTTTCATCCCTTCGTAGTGGATTTCAGTGATTCGGGGATTGTCCTTGAGGCGGATTTCGAGCCATATTTTGTTGTTTTCAACCTTGACGGGAAAAATGGCCACATCTGCAAATAGCCCCTGCTTGACGAATTGCTTTACGGCTGTTGTGATTTCCTTTCCCGGCACCTCTATTGTGTCGCCAATGGCTAAACGCGAGAAATTGATGATGACATAATCCTCGTAAGTCTTGTTGACCAAGCCCGTCACCTTGATGTCAGCGATCACGTATTTTTTCGGTGACGCATAAGAAAAGGTCGGAAGTTCTTGTGAGGAAGATGTTTGAGTGGAATCTGTCTTCTGTGATTGAGCGTTGGCGCTCAATGCCAGACACAATGTGAGTAGGGTGAAAATACCTTTTTTAGCCATGTTGGTTTTTATAATTGAGCAAATTCGTCAGGAACTGCTATTTCTCTCTGTTTTTTGTTATTATGAATTGTTGTTATTCTCGCTGATTTGTTCGCTGATCTTCCCAAATCTACGTTCGCGGCACTGGTAATCAAGGATCGCTTTGTAGAATTCGTTTTCCCTGAATTCAGGCCAGAAAACATCCGTGAAATAAAGTTCCGAATAGGCCAGTTGCCATAACAGGAAATTACTGATCCTGTATTCGCCTCCTGTTCGGATCAGCAAATCGGGGTCAGGAATGTGCCTGGTGGACAGGTAGTCGGATATGGTTGACTCATCAATATCTTTTTCGCCCAGTTTGCCGTTCTCTACGTCCGACACGATTTCCTTGATGGCCTTGCTCATCTCCCACCGGGCGGAATAGCTTACCGCAATCACCATGGTGAGCCCTGTGCAGGAGGCGGTGTCGGCGATACATTTCTTGAAGGCGTCCCGGGTGTCGTCCGGCAACCGGCTAAGGTCGCCGATGGATAGCAGCCTGACGTTGTTTTTTATCATGTCGGGCGTTTCCTGCACGATGGCGAATACCATGAGCGACATGAGCGTATCGACTTCTTCTTTGGGGCGGTTCCAGTTTTCTGTTGAAAATGTATATAGGGTAAGATACCCGATTTTCAGTTTGTCGGCGGCTTCTATAACTTTTCGCACCGAGACAACACCTTCACGGTGTCCCACCGACCTTTCTTGTTGGTGAGCCTTGGCCCATCTACCATTTCCATCCATAATGATGGCGACGTGGCGGGGTATCCTGCTTTTATCGATTTGTTCTATTAACGGCATGCTACGATACTGATTATTTGTGACATGAGCGGTCGATGCGTATTCCAAAATCCCACGTCAATGTGATCATTGTCATGGAGTACCAATCCTTGTTTTTGAAAGTGCTGCTCTCTATCCCATAGGGATTGTTAAGCGAAAATCCGTCTTTATTCATTGCATCAAATGAATCTCCAAAGAGCTTTCTCATTGAAAATTCAAATCCCAAATTTAGCCTGTTCTTTAACTTGTATTTTACCCCCATTCCGAGAGGGATGTTCATACATATATTTGTATTACTACCCGTTGCAAGGGTTGCTCCAAGTCCGGTGAAGATATATGGAGTGAAACGCCTTGTACCCAAGTAGCCGTATTTATCACTGTAATTGAAAAAATTAAATTCAATTTGCCCTCCCAGTTCAACAAACGACCTGTTGAATGAAGCCTGCTCCCAGTGGGGAAACACATTGCCGCTGCTCTGTGTGTTGCCCGATACTTTCCCCAAAGCCAAATCCCCTTTCCATGCCCAACGGAAGTCGATGTTTTTTCTGAACATTCCTCCGATGGCGATCCCCGGGTTCTTGAACAAGGTCTCTTTGTTGGCATCGCCCATATAGGAAGATGTTCCGACAAAACCCCCTGCTTCGTAAATATACTCCTGGGCGTTGACTCTACCCGATAAAAGAAAACTTGCGAAAATAAGTATTAAAGCACTTGTTTGAAATTTTTTCTTCATTATTCTCAATCAAAGTCATTTCTCTTTGAACGCTTTTTTTTCGCTAAAAGTATCTGATCTTCACTTATATTCGAGTAAATCCCCTTCTAAAAACATTTTTTTAAACGGGTTTACAAAAATAGAAAGAAATTTGGGTGAATTACAACAGACAATAATAATTAAAATTAATTTGTGGATATTATGTTCTTTAAATGAATGATAGAGGAGTCATTATCTTTCTCATTTACCGTTGCTTCGCCGTGGATCACGGGTGCGGGCGTACCCTCGTGAAATTCTTTTTCGGCAATTTCCACAAAAGCCTCGTCCCATAAACCGGCATCGATGAAGCTTTGCAGCAACTGCCTGCCTCCTTCCACCAGCACCGAGTTGATTTTGCGGACGCGGAGGTCGGCCATGATCTTTTTCAGCAGGTCTTCCCCAAAAATGATTGGTATGTAGGTGGTTGACCCTGAACTTTGCTCCGAATCAACGGCTTCGGTATAGACGAACGTGCTGGCTTCGTTGTTGATGATGTTGCTGCCGGGTGGTATCCGTCCTGACCGGTCGATGACAATGCGCGTGGGATTTTTTCCCGCCCAAAGCCGAGTGGTGAGAAATGGGTTGTCGTTGATGGCTGTGTTGGTGCCCACCATGATGGATGAGACTTCCGCACGGATTTTATGGACTAAAATTTTGTGAAAATCTGTTGAAATGATGGTTGGTTCGGCTGCTTGCCCGGGAATCCTTTTCTTATCAATAAAATTGTCTTTGGTTTGTGCCCATTTCAGGTAGATGTAGGGCCTCCTGAAGGTTTGATATACGAAGAATTCCTTGTTCAAGTCTTTGGCTTCTTTCTCTAAGACGTTCAACTCCACCTCTATTCCCGCGGCTTGTAGAAGCCTGATGCCCCTTCCTGCCACCTGCGGGTTGGGGTCCACCACGGCGATGATTACCCGTTTGATTTTTTCCTGAATAATGCGGTTGGCACAGGGTGGCGTTTTCCCGAAATGAGAGTAAGGTTCCAGCGACACATACATGTCCGACCCTTCGATTTGGCTTTTGTCCTTCACGCTCTCGAAGGCGTTTACTTCTGCGTGAGGACCACCGTATTGGCGGTGGTAGCCTTCACCGATGATTTTCCCATCTTTCACGATCACGGCTCCCACCATCGGATTTGGCGACACATGCCCTTTGCCAAGCAAGGATAGTTGGAGGCATCGGTGCATAAATTTTTCGTCGGTCGTCATTTTTATTTTATCTTTGTTGATATGCGTTTTTTTAAGCAAATGAAAAATTACCAGGAACATATATATGCTGCGCTCCGGGACACTTATCCCGAGAGTGAAATTGTCTCCTTGCAACGCATCCTCCTGGAGGAGGTTAGCGGGATGCAGGCGGCTCTTTTTCTGTCGGACAAAAGTAAGCAATTAAATGAACAACAGGAAAAGCGATTGGATGATATTCTGGCTCGGCTTCAAAAATCGGAACCTCTCCAATATGTAATAGGGGAAACAGAATTTTATGGATTCCCATTTTCGGTGAGTCCGGCCGTGCTGATTCCTCGCCCTGAGACGGAGGAGCTTGTCGATTGGGTGGTTCAGGAATATCCCTCCAGGCCGGTACGTATCTTGGACGTTGGCACTGGGAGCGGGTGCATCGCTGTCTCGTTGGCTAAGTTGTTGCCTTTGGCCGCGGTGGAAGCTTGGGATGTGTCGCCGGATGCTCTTGCTGTGGCGGCTCAAAATGCCGGGAGAAACGGTGTGGATGTCACGTTTCGGCAAGTGGATGTGTTGTCGTTGGCTGGTATGGAGGGAGGTGCCTCGTTTGACGTGGTGGTAAGCAATCCGCCCTACATTTGCCATTCTGAAAAAAAAGATATGCACCGCAATGTACTGGATTATGAGCCGCATCTGGCTCTTTTTGTGGAAGACGACGATCCATTGCTTTTTTATCGGAAGATTGCAGAATTCGGAAAACAGCTTTTGAAGCCTTTGGGTGCCTTGTTTTATGAAATCAATGCGGCAAAAGGGACCGAAACGGTAAGCTTGTTGACCGGCCTGGGATACAGCAATACCCAATTGAGGCGAGATTTGTCGGGCAACGATCGGATGGTGAAGGCGGTTATTAGCCAATGTGCCAATAAACCAATAAACCAATGTGCCAATATGAAAATATGCCAATAAGCCAATGAGAAAATTAAAACTCAGTGATTCAATGATTCAATCATTCCGTGGTTTGTTGCTAACTGATGACTGCTAACTGCTAACTGCTAACTGTTTTTACTACAATGACCGAATCGCAAGCTTTATATAAATTAGCCGCTTATTGTTCAAAGGCCGAACGTTGCGAATGGGATGTGCGGAAAAAGCTCTCGTCGTGGGAGCTCGCGGAAGAGTCGTCTTCGACCATCGTTTCCCGTTTGAAACAGGAGAAATTCTTGGACGAGGCGCGTTACGCCAAGGCATTTGTGCGGGACAAATCCCGTTTCGGAAAATGGGGGGTGGTGAAGATTGTGTTTGAATTGCGCAAGAAGCGAATTCCCGAAACGATTATCCGCGAAGCGATGTCGGAATTGAAGGAAGAGGATACCGACTCTATCCTGAGTGAATTGTTAGTCCGGAAGAACAACTCCATGAAGGCGGAATCCGACTACGAAAGGCGGGCGAAGCTGATCCGGTTTGCCGCAGGCAAAGGCTATAAGATGGACGAGATAGTGAGGTGCGTGAATAA
>MKRS01000209.1 GCA_001897035.1 Bacteroidales bacterium 45-6 | reverse complement strand
GATTTCAACAATGCGGACTATGCCAGCCCCGTGATTGCGGGCAAGGGAAGTTCGCAAAAGGTGGAAGTCTCGGTGAAGGGTGGCAAAAGGTTGGTGCTGTTTGTAAAAGACGGCGGGAATGGCAATGATTGGGACCATATTGTTTGGCTCGACCCGGTTTTGCATGGACCGAAAGGCGACCTGAAACTGACTGACCTGAAATGGCTGAGCGCCTCTTCCGGTTGGGGAGATGCCCGTATGAACCGCACTTGCGACAATAAACCTATCGTGATTGACAACCAGACCCGTGACGGAATCGGCGCTCATGCCGAATCGGTGATCGTGTATCAATTGCCAGAAGGTTACGACTCCTTTACCGCTACTGGCTACGTAACGCAGGAAAAAGGTTCGGTAGTTTTTGGTGTACTCGTCGATAAGGGAGCACAAGATCTTCCCGACAATGCCAACGTGAAGGTGAGCTTGGAGGCGATCGGCATAAAAGGCAAGGCTAAAGTACGCGACTTGTGGAGCCACAAAGAACTTGGTACATTTAGCGGAAGCTTTGGCCGCGAATTGCCGCAGCATGGTGCGGGACTCTATCGGATAAGTCCGGTGAAATGAAAAGAAATAAAAGTGTAATTGAATAATCTAAGGAAGAAATGCAACTGAAAATATCTGCGAATGGCGAAATGAAGTCAGCAACATTCAAAATAGTCGTGATGCTCCATGTATTGGCGGTTGCATTTCTCTCTTTCTCCAAATCAAATGCCCAAACGACGAGTGCTGAAGATCTTTACAAAGATTTTAGAACAGTGTTTATGTGGGAAGCCAAGGTGAAGGTTGGCAACATGATACAGGTCGGCGAAAGCAAGCGGGGCACCAGACGGGTTATTCCTATCCTCGGAGGAACGTTTGCCGGGCCTCAACTGAAAGGTGTGGTTTTACCAGGAGGCGAAGATTGGCAGTTGGTTCGTCCCGACGGAGATACGGAATTAAATGCCCGCTATCTTCTGAAAACGGATGACGGCGTTGTGATTCAGGTAATGAATAATGCTCTGATTCACACTGACAGCCAGACTAAAGCATTTTACTGCAAGTCGGTGATCGATCTCGAAGCCCCTCGCGACAGTCCCTACGATTTTCTAAACCATGCTGTTTTTATCGGAACATTGCATATCCCAGAACTAAAACCAGGTGAAGAACCTTATGTCGTAATAGGAGTGTATAAGTTATTGTAAGCACACCCAAGGTCGCTATTTTCTTTGCCGAAGTCAACGAAGAGAGAACTGGATTTTTGAACAAATGAAGAATTTGAAGCGAATCAAGCTTGATTCGCTTGTCTTTTATGGAGATAGGAGAATTTAATGCAATGAATGAAACAAAATGAAACGCATCTGTAACAAATTCAGGTATATAAAATCGTTTTTTTGTCTATGTTTGCGCAGGCTTTGTATCTAATATTCATCGTTGTTTATCCTGTAATAATCGTAAAACTTTAAATTTAGTTTATAACTGAATCACCAGTCGTTATTCTTAAACAATCCCGAAAAATGAAATTGAAATCACTACTTATCCTTTTTATTATCCCTTTTCTTTGCCACGGACAAGCTGTGAAGAGCTATAAACAAAAGCCCGACAGGGTAGATATTACTTTGTCTGAAGGAACACTCTCTGTTTTACCTGTATCGGGAAATGCCGTGAGAGTTAAAATTTACACAGAAGCCGACGGGAATCTTCCTGAACTGGTTTTCAATAAATCAGCCGAAATCCCGAAATTTCAGGTATCTGATTTGCCCGCAAGGCTCGAAATAAAGACCAATAAACTGATTGTTCTCGTAGATAAAGCAAGCGGACAACTATCGTATGCCGACCCGTCGGGGAAGGTGTTTCTGGCGGAGAAAGCCGCTTCCCGGAAATTCACATCCGGTACTATTCAGGGAGAACCGTGCTTCTCCGTCGAGCAAAGCTTCGAATCGCCTGCCGACGAGTCAGTTTTTGGTTTGGGGCAGTTTCAGGACGGGCAATACAACCTCAAAAACGTTACCCGTAAACTGACGCAGGTAAACACCCAGATTGCCATACCCTTTATCTATTCGAGCAAAGGATATGGATTGCTTTGGCATCAATACGGACTCACCGACTTCAATCCGGCCGACAACTACATTTCCCTCGAAAAACAGCAGCAAGCCTCTTCCGGCAACGGTCAAATGGCTGAAGTGACCACTACTTCCGGCACGCAGAAAATATCCCAGGATCAGACTCTGTATCTGGGGAAATTGAATGTTCCTGCCGATGGCGAATATTCCCTGTTTCTCGACTTGGGAGATATGGGCAACCGCTACTTTGTGACGATCGACGGCAAGCCTGTTATCGACCAGAGCAACATGTGGCTTCCTCCAACAGTGGGTACATTGGCGAATCTGGTTGCGGGCGAGCATCAGGTTCAGGTGCTCTGCAAATCCAATAATTCACCCCGTTTGTCGTGGCGAAAGAGTAACAACCTCACCACCTTCCGTTCGCCTGTGGCCAAGGCGATTGATTATGTGGTATTTTATGGCCCTTCGGCCGATGAGGTGATTGCCTCCTACCGGAACCTGTCGGGCAATGCGCCCATGTTTCCGAAATGGGCTTATGGCTTTTGGCAATGCCGCGAACGCTACACCTCCAGCACGCATTTGGTGGAAACGGTGAAGGAGTTTCGCAAACGAAATCTTCCGGTGGACGTGATTGTGCAGGATTGGCAGTACTGGGGCGACAGGGGCTGGGGAGTGCCTCAGTTCGACGAAAAGAATTACCCGAATCCTTCCAGTTTTATCCGGGAATTGCATGACTTGAATGCACATTTCAATATTTCAATCTGGTCGAATCCCGACAAGAATTCCACTATCGGCAAAGAATATGTGGCCAAGAACCGGTTTATACCTAACACCAAGTGGTTGGATTATTTCAATCCAGAAACACGGAGGGAATATTGGAATACATTGAAAACAAATATGTTCGACAATGGTGTGGACTCTTGGTGGATGGACGCCGTGGAGCCTGAAAACGATGCGTTGAAAGGCGAGAAAACCTATCTGGGAGCAGGCGATTTCTTCCGCCTTACTTACCCGCTTATGGTGAGCCGGGCGGTGTACGAAGGTCAGCGCGGGACATCGTCCGACAAGCGGGTCTGCATACTCACCCGTTCCGCTTTTTCCGGCCAGCAGCGTTACGGAGTAATCAACTGGTCGGGCGACATAGGCTACACATGGGATGTTTTCAGAAACCAGATTGTGGCAGGATTGAATTACACCATTACCGGTTTTCCTTATTGGACAACGGACATCGGCGGATTTTTTCGCCCCGGACGCACGCAATACACCGATGAAAAATACCACGAACTACTCACCCGATGGTATCAATGGGGCGCATTCTGCCCGATATTCCGGATGCACGGATACATGACCGAGACC
The DNA here is from genome assembly GCA_001897035.1 of Bacteroidales bacterium 45-6. GTDB lineage: Bacteria > Bacteroidota > Bacteroidia > Bacteroidales > Dysgonomonadaceae > UBA1309. The sequence continues at coordinate 10,793 of MKRS01000209.1, read as the reverse complement.
GAACCCTGGAAATTCGGGTCGAAAGTGGAGGAAAACATGCGCAAGATGCTGAATGTTCGCTACAGCTTGCTGCCCTATATCTATTCGGAGGCTTGGCAGGTCACTAAAAACGGCTCCACGCTGATGCGCCCGCTGGTGATGGATTTTCGTCGGGATTCTGCCGCCTTGCAACGCCGTTATGAATACATGTTTGGAAAGTCGCTACTCGTTGCGCCGGTCACGGAAGCTGGGGTTAAGACTTGGAAAACTTACCTGCCTAAAGCTGCTGCATGGTACGATTTCTGGACAGGCGAGAAGCTTGCAGGAGGCCGTGAAACAGCCAAAACAGTCAGCCTGGATCTGATTCCGGTGTATGTGAAAGCGGGTGCTATTCTCCCTGTTGGCCCGGCGGTGCAATATGTCACGGAAAAGAAATACGATACGCTGGAGATCCGCATCTATCCCGGAGCCGATGGCAAATTCACGTTGTATGAAGATGAAAACGACGGCTACAATTACGAGAAAGGGAAATATTCGACCATCGATTTCACTTGGAATGAAAAGGCAAAACGGCTAACGATTGGCCAGCGAAAAGGGGGATTTTCAGGAATGCTTGCCAACCGCAAATTCAGTATTGTCTTAATGAGCGGGGAGCAGACTGCCGAGATGAGCAAAACGAATTCGGCGAGAGTGAACTATTCGGGAACCCCGATCCATGTAAAGTTGTAAAAAAATAAAAAGAAAGGAGGCTGCCCGGTCAAATAGTAAATCTAATACCATGAATAGCTGTTAACCAGTTAGTTTTAGCTGGTTCTGCCCGCCAGACAATTTTGTCTAATCCAACCTTCTTTTTTGTTGAGATGATCCGCAACCTGTGCATTTGTTAAAAAAACAGGCTGTGCAGTTTTTCCTATGCCTAAAAATATCGGTGTAGCCGCCTGCCTTGTGCCAGGAAATATCGGGAATCTCACCCTTATTATTAACTATTAAATACCAATGAATGAAAACATTTACTCGTCTTTTTAAACAGGGCATTGCCTTTACGCTTTTGTTTTTCTTGAGTTCTGCTGTGCTATTCAATGCGAATGCACAGTCGAACATCCCTCTGCGACGTCCCATTTCGCCATCGAGTCCGATGTGGCTGATACACATCGACACATGGAACTACCCAGACCCGCAGAAAATCATCGACCTGATCCCTGCCGACATCCGGCCTTATGTGGTGATGAATATTTCACTCTCGATTAGTCACGATGTGCCCACAAGCAGGTTTAAAGTTGCAGAATATGGCTACGAAACGGCCAAGTCGTGGCTAAGAACTTGCGCCGAAAACCGCATCTGGGCAACAGTTCAGGTGGCGAGTGGAGGTATGCACCAATTGTCGTTTTCGGAAACGGACCTTTCCACCTACGAGGAGTTTTTCCGGGACTATCCGAACTTTCTCGGTTTCAATTTTGCCGAGCAGTTTTGGGGATTTGACGATCCTTCCGATCCTGTTTCTGCCAAATGGGCTGACCGAATTAGCCACTTTGTGGATCTTCTCAAGCTAAGCAATAAATACGGGGCATACCTCGTGGTAAGCTGGTGTGGAAACGAATATGGGCAAAGCATCAACCCGATCGGTATGCTGAAGCGGAATCCGGCTTTTGCAGCAGCTTGCCAGCAATATACGTCCAATTATATTCTTTGCGACAAATATACGACTACCGGATATTACCACGACATGGAAAGTGTCTGCCTCGGTGCCTACCTGTCTGGTTTTAGCGGTCAATATGGAATTCGTTACGACAATTCCGGCTGGACGGACGCAACCGGTGTCAATCAGGATTTTACCCTTTCTTCGGGCGTGTCAACCCACTTGGAACATCTTATGTTGAACGGGGCAACCGTGATAGACGGCCCTGAAATCATTTGGCTTAATTGTTTCAAGGAACTCAATGCCACTTATACACCCGATGGTTTTAAACGGAGAAACTGGGGCACATATCAGCATTTTGACAATGTGCAGATCGATTTGTTCCGCAAAATGCTTGATGGAACGATCCGCATTCCCTCGCGCAAGGAGGTGATTGACAGGGCAAAATATGTTGTTGTCAACGATATTTCATCGGGCAAGGACAACGATGTTTATTGCTCGCCGCAAACGCTTTTCGACGGCTTGTACATGATGGACGGCGAATCGAATTACCAGTACAACCACTCGTTTTTTAAGAAATCGGGACGGTATCCCACGATTCCGACCGTGTATAAGCTGAATCCACAGGATGCGGATGCCAATTCATTCCAATTCAAAATAAACAAGTCGGCATATCCCTGGAACACCGTGGCTGCAAAAACAACGGAGATGAATCAATATTTTCCCGAACAAAGTACGGGAGACCTCTATGTTGGGCGCAACCAAAACGCATTGGTGACGTATAACCCCTACAAAACTTTGCGGTCTGCCAAAGGATGCATTCCTCTGAAGTACAATACCTGCGACTCCGTCGTACTCAAGTATCCAAGGTATTCGGGAGGTGTTGTGAAAGAGTATTCAGATAAAATCACATTCTATTTGAGCAACTTCGAGGACGAGTACAACAGCACCGACCACCAGACCATCCTGACGAACAATGTGCCTAAGAATGATACCATTAAGATTTACGGAAGTGTAGCTGAACCGACCTACTCATTCACTGTGAGAGGGACACATGCTGTGGCCCCTGTCCTGTCCAAGAATTGGAGCAATGGCGTTCTCAGCTTGTTTGTCTCCCACAATGGGCCACTGGATATTCAAGTGAATTGTTCGGGGTCGGCAACTAACCGGCTTACAACTTTCACTGCGGCAACCATGAATGCCCCGACTCAGCCTGCCATCTACACTGGCTCGCGCCAATACGAGGCCGAATGTTCCGACTACATGAATATAAACGGACTGGTGGCAAGCGGCTATTCCGAGCCTGTCCGCAACTACACCGGTCAAGGCTATTTGAAGTTTGGAATCAGTTCGAACTCGGCATTTCGGGACAGCGCTAATGTGTATAAGAAAGGAACTTATGGACTGAAGATCCGTTATTCGTCTCCAAGTAATATTTCGACGATCGACTTGTATGTAAACGGAACCAAGGTCTCTACCCCGGTTTTTGCCAACACCAATGGAAACTGGCAAATATATACCCAAAATGTCTCCTTGAATCAGGGCAAGAACGAGATCAAGCTGATGGCAAACAACTCGACGTCCGACATTGTGCTTTTCGACAACTTCGTGGTGTCTCCTGCCAGCGAAAGCACGAAGTACGATTTCTCAAACGATGTCGCTACATCAAGTGCGAGCAACCCTGCCGCACAGTTTGTGACTGTCCGCAGCGGCTCTGCCGGAGTGGTTTCTTACACCGACGCAAACAATAAAACCGATAATAGCTTCAAGACGTATTCAGTAGGAACTATCAATGGAACGGGTGTTGCGGATCTCGATCTGTTTCCGTCCAACTCTGTAAATTATTCGGTGGCGTGGAAGGAATATTCCACCGCAGCCGGTGCAAAGAAAGGTGTCCTGCTCAGGGCTACCGGTAGCAATGGGTCGTGTGGATACGCCGATGGGATGAAGCAAGGATATCTGTTTATTGTGTTGAACAACGACGACAATACAGTTACCTTGAAACCATACGTTGCAGGCACAAGCGGCCTTACGGCGAAACCTACTTACACGTCAAGCTTCACGGTGCCTTCCGGTCAGCCTTGCTGGTACCGTGCCACAGCCGTCAACGACAAGTTGATTTTCGAATGCTCCAAGGACAGCATAACTTGGGAAGGGGCTGCCACAACAACCTTCAGCGACAACAGCTATGTGCAAGGAGCTTCCGAATTGGTTTGGGGGTTGAATTCAAACAATTATAGCTGGGTGATGGACAATATCGCCTATTCTTCGGCAGTTGTTTCCCTTTCACAACTTTCTCTCCCTGCATTCAAGTCCGCCATTGGACAAGGTCCTTCGGCCAACCAGTCGTTTGTGCTTTCTGGCCAGTCGCTTATCGACAACATCCAGCTCCAAGCACCTGCTAATTTTGAAATATCCTTGTCCGCTGGATCCGGTTATGCGGCTTCGCTCACTGTTCCTGCGGTGGCCGGAGCGGTTGTCCCCACTACGGTTTATGCTCGTTTGAAATCAGGCCTTTCGATCAATACGTATAGCGGCAATATTTCGATCACCTCCACTGGAACTTCGCCAAGCACCGTGTCGTTGAATGGTTCGGTGAATCCGCTGGTGACGTCGCGAAGCTACAATTTCACAAACGATATGGCAACCACCTATGCGACTACACCTCCCGCCTTGAATGTTGCCATCGGGCAAAGCAACGGGGCAACGGCCGGGGTGGTTTCTTATACGGATGCAACAAGCACGACCAGCAACATGCTGAAACCATACAGCGGTGGAAAGCGAAACATAACGGGTGTCATCGACCTGAGTCTGTTCTCATCCAAAAGCACTGATTATTCGGTGACATGGAAGCAATGCCTCGGATCTGCGGGTGCTGATCGCAAGTTTGGCGTTCTTCTTCGGGGAGATGCAACAAAAATTGGAGATGACGCCACAGGTTATGTGCAAGGAATGATGCAAGGATATGTGTTCATCGTCTATTCCAAGTCTGGTGGCGGTTCCGAGTTCAGGATATATCGGTCAACAGCTACGTTCAATGCGCTTGACATGAAAGTGAATGCTGGTGTCAGCACCCTTACGCCAACTGCTGGCCAGCCAATGTGGTACCGCGCCTCCGTCAGCGGAAACGCTCCGGTCAATCTGAAATTCGAGTACTCGACAGACAGCATCACTTGGACCACCGCTTCCACCTATTCCGAAAGTGTCGCTTCTTTCACTTCTGGAGCCACCCAGCTTATCTGGGGATTGGGAGCTGGCGATGTGAATTTCTATGTGGACAATATCTCCTTCAATGGCATCGAAGATCCCGCGGGAGGTATGGCTGCAATAGATCAAGTTGTGGTCAATGACCTCACTGTTGTTTCCACCGAATATTATACGATTGCAGGTGCGAAGGTTTCCAACTCGCTGCACAACCTGAAAGGTTTGTATATTGTGCGAAAACTGATGTCGGACGGAAGTATTCGTTCCAGCAAGATTTTTGTGCAATAGAAATAGACCTTTGGAAGAATTTTAGCCGAGGGTGTCTCAAATGAGATTTTGAACGCGGATTACGCAAATTGTTTTCATTCTTTTTGCTTTTTAAACCAAATAATCAAATGGTGCAAGCCTGTTTGGTAACCGTAAGATGAGTATCATTTGCTTTGTTTTGAGACAGCCTCTTGCAAAAATAAATTGTCGTATTTTTTTGACATAGCTATTAGCCTTTAGCTATCAGCTATCTGCTATCTGCTTACACATTTTACGACTATAAATAATTTCCATAACTTAGTACTCCCCGGGATCTGAACTTGCTGTTCGGATTTCGGGGAGTATTGTTGCAGAATTTGCCGATAGGAAGGTGAAAGTAAGGTAAAACTCGATAAGTAAAAAAGAAGATAAAAGCAATATATGGATAAAATGAATTTCTTGGGAAGAAAAAAAAGATTTGAAACGAATTGAAATAACTTGTTTCTTTTTCGTCAATTTCGAAGAACGGTTCGGCGTGATGTCGATCGTCTTTGTTTGCTGTGCCGTCTGAAAGTGCTTCCAAAACATGCAATGAACGGTTTCACCACCTTTTCTGAACGGAAATTCCACTTAACCCTCAAGAATTAGTGCTATATTTGTAAACCTAATCTATGGAAACGTTTCAAAATATACTTGATCTTATAGTCGAATCCGGCAGTGCATCCTCGCCTTGCGCCTTGTGCAACGAGGCTCGGCAAAGAGCGTGCCCTGACTCGTCACACTGGCGACATGCTGGAATACAAACCTGAAATTTGTAAGGAATGATTAAGGAAAATCACCAAAGACGATGATTAGGACATCATGCGGCCTGCCTAAGGGCGAACCTTGTTTCCATGCCGCCTAATAGAAAAATTTAATCGTATGAAAATAAGAAGCTTCTTTATCTGGACTATTGCTTTCGCATCGATGGCATCGCTACATTCTTTTGCGCAAAAAGAAAAACATGAAAATAAATTTGACGGCTATCTCTTTGCCTATTTCGAGGGGTCGGGCGACAAAAACACCCAGGAGCAGTTACGTTTTGGGGTAAGTGAAAATGCCGTTGACTGGTTTGCCCTCAATAACAACCAGCCCGTCATACCCTCGGCCACCGTTTCATCCACCGGAGGCATCCGTGATCCCCACCTATTGCGCAGCCAAGACGGAAGCACTTTCTATATCGTGGCCACTGACATGTTTGTTGCTAAAAATGGCTGGGGAAGCAATCCCGGCATCGTGATGATGAAGTCCGGAAACCTCACCGACTGGCAGCACAGCGTTATCGATTTGGCCAAATTGTATCCGAAGAAATTCAGTCGTGTGAAATGGGTGTGGGCACCCCAGACTATCTACGACCCCAAGGCAAAAAAATACATGGTGTATTTCACCGTAAGGTTTCACGACAACGAAAAGTTGGATTTCTATTGTGCTTACGCCAACAAGGATTTCACCGGATTTGAAAAAGAGCCGAAGCTGATGTTCAGCCCCAAGTATGGGGCCATTGACGGCGACATACTATACAAAGACGGCACCTACCATTTCTTTTTCAAAGGAAACACCAAGGACGGGAATGGCAAGGAAATTAAGAATGGCATCCTGCAGGCCACGAGCAAATCGCTGCAAGGTCCTTGGAAAGAAGATTTTAACTACTTGGATGCTTATGCCGGAAAAACACCTGTGGAGGGTTCGAGTGTGTTCAAACTGAACAATTCGGGCGAATACATCCTTATGTACGACCTTTATACCAGCCAACGATATGAATTTCAACGCAGTTCCGACCTTTATTCCTTTGGGCAAAAGACGGAATCGTTCAACAAGAATTTCAACCCGCGGCATGGCAGTGTCATCAGCATTACACGTGACGAAGCCCGCCGCCTGAACGAAAAATGGGGTGGCGTTCCCCCATCGCTGCTCCAACCGGTGGAACAGTCTGACCGTTATCATTTCCATTCCAATGGAAACCCCATCATTACCCATCATTACACAGCCGACCCGGCCGCTCTTGTCAAGGGAGACACCCTTTGGCTTTTTGCCGGACACGATTATGTCGGCGGGCAAAAAGGATACAAAATGAAAGATTGGCTGGTGTTCTCGACCACCGACCTGAAGAATTGGACGGAATATCCCGTCTCGATGAAGATTTCGGATTTCTCTTGGGCCGAAAGTGGCGATGCCTATGCCGGGCAAGCCATTGAACGTGATGGTAAATACTATTGGTACATCAGCACCAACTGGTCGGGGATAGGGGTTGCGGTGGCAGATCGCCCCGAAGGACCTTACCACGATGCCTTGGGAAAACCTTTGCTCACAAACAAGGATTGCTTTGCCTCTTCCCATTCCTGGGCTTGCATCGACCCTACGGTGTGGATCGACGACGACGGTCAGGCGTGGCTATTTTGGGGAAACCGGGAGTGCTATTATGCAAAACTGAAAAAAAACATGATCGAGATCGACGGTGACGTGAAGAGGGTGGAATTTGAAGGACTTGACTTCACCGAAGCTCCCTGGGTACATAAATACAACGGCAGGTACTACCTGAGCTATGCTTCCGGGTTTCCCGAAAAAATAGCTTATGCAGTGGCCGACAAGATAGACGGGCCATATCGCTACAAAGGCATATTGAACGAGATTGCCGGAAACAGCAACACCAATCACCAAGCCATTGTGGAATTCAAGGGACAATGGTATTTCATCTACCACAACGGGGGCATCCAGACCGACGGAGGCAGTTACAGCCGTTCGGTTTGCATCGACCGCCTCCACTACAATCCCGACGGATCCATTAAACGCATTGTTATGACTTCGGAAGGCGTTAGATAGGTCTTTGCAAAAAACAATCATGCTTCTTTTTTCAAGGAGGATGCTACCTCCTAACTATAAAATTTAATTGTATGAAAAGAAAAATATTGATAGCCTTGTTTCTGTTTGTGGCTGCTTCCTACACATTGACTGCGGTAAGCAGGGAAGATAATCCTGTTTTTAAGGTACGCAATCCTGACTACAAGCTCAGCCCGCTTTCCGGCATGACCCGCAGCAACTGGGTGGATGCAGCCGAATACCTGCTGGATGGTGCTTTCAGTTACATTCATACGCTTGACGACCCGATGAAATTTCCCAAGCAATTGGAGAAAACCTACCCAAAAAACGAAGGACAGGTTCCGACAGAGAAATTGGAAGGGTTTTGCCGCACGTTGTTTGTGGCTGCACCTCTGTTGCGGGAAAAACCTGATTTGGTGTTGAATAAGGTGAAAGTAGCCGACTATTACCGACACAATTTGGTGAAACTCTTCGATCCCCAAAGCCCGAATTACATCAAGCCCCGTGGCGATGGAGGCCCAAGCCAGATTTTGGTGGAGTTTGGGGCGCTCGCCATTTCCCTGTCGGTTATCCCCGATATTCTCTGGGAACCGCTTTCGAAACAACAAAAAGATTCCTTGGCTGCCACGATGTTGAGTTATGGAGACGGGCCAACTGTAAGTTCCAATTGGCGTTTCTTCAACATATTCGTCCTCAGCTTTTTTAAGGACAAGGGATACACCGTGAATGAAAAGCTCTTGGTGAAATACCTCGACGAATGTCTCGACGCCTACCGCGGTTCAGGCTGGTACAACGATTCTCCGGCCTACGACTATTATAGCATGTGGGCGTTCCAGATGTACGGCCCGCTTTGGTCGCAGCTCTACGGGAAGAAATATTATCCCGGATATGCCGAAAAGTTTATGAAAAACCTCTCCGGAATGGTGGACAATTATCCTTATATGTTCAACCAGAAAGGCCAGATGAATATGTGGGGGCGCAGTATTGCCTATCGCTTCGGGGCGGTGACTCCGCTTGCCTTCACCAGCTACCTTGACGATCCTTCCGTTAATTATGGATGGATGCGACGGATCGCATCAGCCTCGTTGTTGCAATTTCTTCAAAATCCACAGTTTATAGAAGACCGGATTCCCTCCCTCGGATTCTACGGGCCATTTGAACCCGCCGTGCAAATCTACAGTTGCCGGGGAAGCGTGTTTTGGATGGGAAAAGCTTTCCTGGCCTTGCTGCTGCCGACAGACAGCCCGTTTTGGACTGCCAAGGAAAACAACGGCGCATGGGGCAACGAATTGCGGAAAGGAAAAGTTTACAACAAGTTTCAGCCCGAATCCAACCTCCTTATCACCGATTACCCCAACAGCGGGGCGGCCGAAATGCGTTCGTGGTGTCATGAAACCGTGGCCAAAGACTGGCAGTTGTTCCGTAGCGGCGAGAATTACAACAAGCTGGCCTACAATACCGATTTTCCTTGGATGGCCGATGGCAAGAACGGCGAAATATCGATGAACTATGGTGTGCTCAACGCCAAGAAGGAATGGGAAGTGTTGCGCCTGTACACCTTCGTAAGCTTCGAAAACGGCATATACAGGCGGGACGCCGAACTGGAGACGAATCCGGATGTAAAATTCAAACTGGCCGACATTCCTCTCCCCAACGGTGTGTTGCGCGTGGACAAGGTGATCTCGCCCGTGGAAACCGAATTAACGTTAGGTCATTATTCGCTGCCCGAACTTGACACGCCAATAGCCAAAAAACAGCAAAAAGTGGATGGGAAACCCGCCTATATCCTTGACAACGGAAAATACCAACTGGCCATGATCTCCCTCGATGGGTGGCGCAACATTGTCTTTACGGACGCCGAAGGCTTGCACCCGGTGAGCAAAAAGTGTTCGCTGATGAATGCCAAAGACAACGTTTCGGGAGAAAAGATTTATGTCACGCTCCAATTGTGGAAAAAAGGGAAGAAGCCTTTCCGCAACGGGGATCTGTCTCCTGTGAAGAATGTGAACGTAGCTGCTGATAGAATGTCGGTGCAAATTCTGTTCAAGGATGGCACTTCCAAAACGGTGAGATTTTAACAGGAGTAACTCAGGCAGCTCCCCTTGATGTGAATAGCCTCTGGCATTCAATGAAAAAAGAAAAGACAGCTTCCTTTTTGGAGGAGCTGTCTTTCCGTATCAACGATGAAAGTAACCTATTACATTTCCCAAACCTCACCAGTCAGGAGCAAGTCGCGCAATTTGCGTATCGGACGCTTTTCCTGAACGGCTTTCACTTGATCCTCAACACCTTTGTCGTAAGTCGGAGCTTCCACGGCGCGGATTACGCCCAACGCCATCGGCAATCCATTTTCAGGACTCATCAACGCCAATTTTTGATGAAGCGTATTGTCCAGAGTTTTAGCATCGTGGGTCAGGACATCTTCAATGGTGTAGCCGTCTTCTCCCACCACTACCGCTTTGAGATTCCACCCATCCACCACGATTCCTTTTTCTTGATTCTTGCCGAAAAGCATCTTTTCGCCGTGAACAAGCTGTATGGTGCTATCTTCGCGAGTGAGACGCTCGCTGATCTTCTTGTGTATCTGGTCATTGAAGATAACACAATTCTGAAAAATTTCCAGCACCGATGTGCCCCTGTGTTTTTCAGCGGCAACCAGCATTTTCACTGAATTGGGCAGATCCACGTCTATGCAGCGGGCAAAAAAAGTGGCCCTTGCCCCGAAAGCGAGTTCTGCTGGCACGAACGGATCTTCCACGGTGCCGTAAGGCGACGATTTGGAAACAAATCCACGGTCGGATGTCGGTGAATATTGACCTTTCGTCAGCCCGTATATCTTGTTGTTGAGCAGCATGATGTTGATGTCCACATT